>NZ_JACFYJ010000179.1:0-7384 GCF_037126505.1 Paraburkholderia bengalensis | reverse complement strand
CGGTGCCGGTTAGCCGGCGGCCGGTCAGCTTACGATGGTCCGAAAAGCGGACATCTGAACTTGGCTAAAAGCGGACATTACAACTTAGCCACTACACATGCGAACGTTGATAATTAAGATTATGTCAAATCAACGTTATGGCGACGGCCCCTCCGATGGCACCCTCACACGCGATACCAAGCAGTCGCCAAACCCCAACCGACCGCCGTGCGAAATCTCTACAAGAAATTTTTCCGCTCCTATCGTGCGTCGAGGCTGTCCAACGACGCTAACGCACATGGACGCAGAAAAAGGTGCCGTCCTCAGCCGAACATTGATTCGCTCAGCCATTGGCGATACCTTTACGTTCATCCGTGCCGCCGAATCCAACAAGGGAGAACCGCTTTATGAAGCGAGCCTGGGCTTTCTCCTGCATCGTCGCTTTTAGTGCGATCCTCGGTGGATGCGGCAAGGAAGGATCGCAAAGCGCCACTGAAGCATCGGGCGCCTCCGCGAGCCAGGCGCCTGCCCAGCCGCCTCAAGGCGCGAGCGGCGCATCCACTGCATCGGGCGCGCTGGGCACGCTCACCAAAGCGCAATTGTCCGAAGAAGCAGCCGATACGCTGCGGCTGATCAAAGCGGGCGGCCCCTTTCCCTATCGCGATGACGGCGTCCTGTTCCGTAACAGTGCGCTGTTGCTGCCCGAGCATCCGCGCGGTTACTACCACACGTACACGGTTCGCACGCCTGGCCTGAAAGATCGCGGGCAACGCCGGATTGTATGCGGTGGACCGCGCAAGCAAACAGGCGACTGCTATTACACCGACGATTACTACGCCAGTTTCAAGCGCATCGCAGAATAAAGGCAGCCCCTGCTCCTCGCAGCCTCGCATGCTCAGGAAGCATGCTGCTTTCGCGCTGTCATCCGGGTAACTCGATAGCCGCACCTGCACTCAATCCGCCGCGTCGCTTGCCGACCGGGATAGTGGCATGAGGCAACTGAGCTGCATATAGTTTCGTCACACAACCTTATTCCGCCAAACGAGCACTGGCTTTAGCCGTCGTCGCCCAGCACGCGCCGGTTGCGATTGTCGATCACTGCATGCGTAGCTTTCGTCGCGCCGGGACCGGCAGCAAAACGCACGTCGTGATAAGTCAGCTTGCGGCCAGGCCTTGCCTGCACGGCCATCGGCTGAACGGGCTTCCCGCTTGACTGTTCGACCAGTGTGACGGGCGGTTTGCCCTTTGGCGCAAGCCAACGGTCGCCCCACTGCATGAGTGCAACCAGGACGGGGTACAGTTCCGATCCCTTCTCGGTCAACCGGTATCCGTACGTATTGGCACGCTCCTCGAGTGGAAACCGTTCGAGGATGTCCAGTTCAATCAGACGTTCGAGCCGCGCAGTCAGTATGTTTCGCGCGATGCCAAGCTCGCGCTGGAACTCGTCAAAACGTGTCGCGCCTTGCGTGCATTCCCGCACGATAAGCAGGGTCCACCACTCGCCGACCTCGTCGAGGGCGCGAGCGATCGAACAGTTCATTCCATCAAAGCGTTTTCGGTACATCGGCGATTAATAACATGTCGAGTTTTGTGATGCAACGGAATCAGCTTCTGATGACCGCGTTCCCGTACTGTTGCACTGCGCGCCCTCGCCTATCCTCGTAGACTATGCACGGTCCAGACGTAGCATTCAGGAGTCTTCCGTGTTCAATCTGCGCGTGCTTGCTTCTTTGATTGTCGGTGTCAGCGTGATGATGACGTCGGCGTCTCCCGCCCAAGGCGATTCCTCAAGGACGGGCACGCCGGATCTTCCCATTTACTATCGAACGGTAAAAGTAGATGGCCTGTCGATCTTTTATCGCGAAGCCGGCAAGCCCGATGCCCCGACTATTCTGCTGCTTCACGGCTTCCCGTCGTCGTCGCGCATGTTTGATCCGCTCCTGTCGCGACTTGCGGACAGCTATCATCTCGTGGCGCTGGATTATCCGGGTTTCGGTCATAGCGACGCGCCCGATGCGAAAGACTTCGCCTACACGTTCGATCATCTGACGGAAGTCACGGAACGCTTTATCGAAACGATCGGGCTGAAACACTACGTTTTATATGTGCAGGACTATGGCGGCCCGATCGGTATGCGGCTCGCCGTTCAGCATCCAAAACGAATCGATGCGCTGATCATCCAGAACGCGGTCTCGCACGAAGATGGCCTCGGGCCGCTGTGGACGACGCGCCGCGCATTCTGGAAAGATCGCGCTGCGCACGAGGCTGCATTGCGTGAGAATTTTTTATCGCTTGCATCGACCCGGCAACGACACGTCGGATCGAATCCTCATCCGGAGACAATCAATCCCGACCTCTGGACCGACGAATTCGCATTCCTGAGCCGCCCCGGCGAGGCCGATATCCAATCGGACCTGTTCTATTCGTACCAGACGAACGTCGCGAGTTATCCCGCGTGGCAGGCCTGGCTCAAGAAGCATCAGCCCGCGACGCTGATCGTGTGGGGCAAATATGATCCGTCGTTTCAACTCGCGGAGGTACCCGCCTACCAACGCGATCTGCCGAATGCCGAAGTCCATGTGCTCGACGCAGGCCATTTCGCTCTCGACGAAAAGCCCAATGAAATCGCGGCCATCATGCGAAGCTTTCTTGCCCGTTTGTCGCGTTCATCGTCGTAGCGAGCCGGCGAGTGGTTGGCAGACCTTCGGCGTGACGCGTTCGAAGGGCATTCGTCCACGGTTTGCCCTGCCCTCATCGCAATTCGGATTTTTCAAAGCGCATCTGCGCTACGATACGGCTTTTCCGCCGAAATCGACGCACGGCTTCGTATTGATTTCATTTCACTTTCGCTTTTTGGACTGCGTCGCGTTTATTCGGTTTATCCACTTTCTTCCGCCTGATTAACGTCATGCCCAGCCCACTCGCTCTGTTCGGCATCCTTTTCGTATCTTGCCTGATGAGCGTTGCAATCCTGGGTTCGCTGCGTCGGGCGGCAGTGCCGGGCATAGACCGCTGGTGCGCGGCCTACGCGCTATTGGCGATGGTTTCGTTGTATCTGTCGACCGTCGGTGACCGGCTCGATTCACACGCTATCGTTGGCGCTTCGTTCGTCACGTTCGTCGCCGTGGCGCTGCTCGTGCAGGGCACGCGTCAGTTCTTCGGTGTGCGTCCCGTGCGGCGCATCGAACTGGCGGCATTCATCATCGCTTTTGCTGCGCTCGTGTATGTTACGTGCGTCGCACCGAGCGTCGAAGCGCGAGTCGTGCTCGCATCGGCCGTCATCGCCTATGGACGGATTGCGATCGGCACCTTGGCGCTCCGTCACGCGCCGCGTGACGGCACGTTATACGGATATCGGTTCGTCGCTGCAGCGGCCTATCTTGGCGCATTGGTCCATGTCGCGCGCGCCGTTGCGATCGGCTTCGGCATCGTGTCGCCCGTCAGCTATTGGCAGCCCGTACCGTGGAGCGATCTGTTTCTCGGCCTCGCGATCGTGACTTTGCCATGCATGTCGATAGGCATGGCGATGCTGGCTCACGATCAGATCGTGCGAAGAATGGAAAAGCTCGCAACGATCGACGAACTGACGGGCGTACTCATGCGGCGCGCGTTCATGACCCGGGCAAACGATCTGCATGCTGCGGCGCGCACAACGGGCGCGCCCTTGTCTATCGCGATTCTCGACATCGACAACTTCAAAGCGATAAACGACGGCTTCGGCCACGCTGTCGGCGATCGCACGCTGACGCATTTTGCGTCGGTCGTGTCCAGTCAGTTGCGCCCGCGTGATCTTTTCGGACGCCTTGGTGGGGAGGAGTTCGGAATCCTGTTCGTCGACACCGGAAAGTCCGATGCGGAGACGTTGGCAAACATGCTGAGGCTGGCGGTCGAACGGTCTGATGGCTCCGGCGCGCGCTGCACGCTGAGCGCGGGCGTCGCCCGCATGGCGCCGGGCGACACGCTGGAGGCCGCGATGGCGCAGGCGGACGCAGCGCTCTATATGGCGAAAGCGATGGGACGCAACCGCGTGACAACTGCTCCTGACGTCGATCTGCGGGAGATCGAGGCGCCGACTTAAGTGGAAGATGAAACATGGGAAAAGCGGAAGTTGCGCGATCAGGCGCCCGGCAATTGCTGTTCCGCAATACGTGAATCAGGGCGTCAGCGAATGTAAGTCGGTGAGCTTAATCATATCGCGGGAACCATGCGCGCCTTCGCCCTCATTGATCTTTCGCCGTTCGCTCAGACGATTGCCAGCACATAGTGCGCGACGAGCGCGACGCCTGTCGCAAGCGTCGCCACCCAGCAGAGCGCGCGCAACGACACATGCGCCGCCAGATCACCGATCGCCTCGCGTTTCGCGCTCAGCAGAATGAGCAGAATCAGCACGGGCGTGATCGTCATGCCATTGACGATGGCGCTCCAATAGAGCGCCATGACGGGATCGACGCCGAGCGCGGACAGCAGCATCGCCAAAGCCGTGCCGAGCGCGGTGATTGCGATCAGCAGCACGGCAATACGCGTGTCGCGCGCTCGCCGCGACGCCAGTCGAACGAACTCGCGACGGCCTGCGCGGCCGAGCCCGCCAGCGGCGGCAACGCGAGCAGCGCCGTGCCGATCAGCGCGATGCCGAGTACCTGCGGCGCGAAACCGTGCGCGAACGGTTCGATGACGCGCTCGAGCGCCACGGGTTCGCCCGGCGCGAGATGCATCCAGTGCAATGCGGCGGCAGAGGCGATCATCACCACCAGTCCGCCGACATTCGAGAGCGCGGTTCGCAGCAACGTATCGCGCCGCACTTTGCGCAGCTCGCGTGTCAACACGTCTGCCCGCCGCGTCGAGGCGTCTTCCTCGCGCGCCCTCACCTCCTGTTCTGCCTGTGCAAACAGCAGGTACGGGCTGATCGTGGTGCCGAATACGGCGATCAGCATCGTGGTATAGCTTTCCGTCCAGATGACGTGCGGAACGAACATCCGCCAGCCGATCGTTTGCCACGGTACATGCAGCACGACGATCACGCCGACGTACGCGAACATGCCCAGCGTGAACCATTGCACCACGCGCGCGTAGCGCGCATACGGCACGAACCATTGCAGGGCGATCGACAGCGCGCCGCATGACAGCGCGAGAAGTGCGACGGGAGCGCTGGTGAACGCGCGCATCGCTGTCCCCATCGCCAGTATGTCGACGGCAATGTTGAACGTATTCGCGATCAGGAAACGCGCGACGGCGAAATAGAAAAAGATGGGCGCGTAATGCGCGCGCATGTTGGCCGTGAGTCCCTGCCCCGTGATCGACGCGACCCGCGCGGCGATCAGTTGCAGCGCGACCATCGACGGATACGACAGGACGCACACCCACAACAGGTCATATCCGTACCATGCGCCTGCCAAGGTATAGGTGGCGATGCCGCCCGGGTCGTTATCGGAGGCAAGCGTGGTGAGTCCCGGACCGACGTCGGCCGCCCATGACCGGGCGGGCCGCACGCTTGCGCGCTCGGCGCGGCTCACAGGCTGCTTGTCCCGCTGCTGCTGCATGTCGCTGCGTCCGGATGATCGCCACTGGCTACGCCGATTACCGTGCGGTCCGCACGAAGCGTTCCTGTCACGGCGCGCGGCGCCCGCGCGGCCGATGCCTGGGCGCGCGGCGCTACAGGCAGTGCTCGTCTATCCACTCCTTCGCCCACTCCGTCGCGAAGACGATGGCCTCCTTTCCGTCCACGAAATGACCCGGCACTTCGAACTCGTATGTTTCCATCGACGCGTCGGTCGTCGCGGGACGATAGATGCGCACATTTGCAATCACATGGCCGTCAGCGACGCCAGCCGTCACGCCGACGGTGCACGACGAATAGTTCATCTCCATGATGTCTCCCATCCTTCGTCAATCATGTTGCGCTGCCCGTTCTTCGCGGACGCGTGCATCGGCGTTTTGCGAGCCGAATGCGTCGAGGCAATGCGATGCAGTGCGAGGTCGCGGCGGCGCGGCATAGGCGCGACGCGACCGCCCGCTTTCTGGCCGACACGTAGCAAGCGACATACCTTGTGGACGCTCGATCACAAAACAGATACCGCTGCAAAGCATTCCCGCAGCGGTGTCTCTGTTCGTGAAGCAAGTTGAACGTCAGCCTTGGGCGCGCTCCGACCTTGGCGCTCGGTGCGTGAGCGGCATCGAGATTGTGCGGCGTGACGCGAGAACGAAGAAATCGGTTGAAGTAAGCGGCTTGCCCGCTTCTCGACGCGAGAACGTCACACGCGGCAGATCGATAGGCGCTGTTTGAAGAGATGATTTTTTGCGCCGCGCGACCCGCCGACCGATTTCACCAGCGGCAACCTACCGCCGTGACAGGCCAGAATCCGCCGAACGACCCAATGCGCCGGTCCGTCCCGGCGATGGTCATCAGCCCTGTGCCTGGTCGGCTGCAGGCGTATCCGCTGGCGCGTCGGGTTTCGGCTCGGCGACGGGTTGTTCGGCGGCCTGTGCGGCCACGGCCGCGTCATCGCCAGCCTTGGCGGGTTTCGACCGACCGCCCGCGCGACGCCGCGCGAACGCCGAATCCGACGCCGTGACCTTGCCCGTTTCCGCACCCGTCAAATCGACGCGCGGCGCACCTTCCGTCAGGCTCGCCCAATAGCGGCTACCGCGGCACCACGTGCTCACGGCGTCGCGAACTTCCTGCTCGGTCAGCTTCAGTTCGGCGGCCTGCGCGAGTAGATCCTCGAGAATGCCGACCTTCAACGCGACCTTCGGCGCCGGGTTCTTCGGAAACGCGAGCGGGAAGCGCTTTTGCAGCTTGCCGATCGTATGCACGACGGGATCGACGGGATTCTGCGGCTTCTGGGCCGGACGCGCAGACGCCGGCTTGCCCGCGGCCTTCGCTGCGGGCGCGGCTGACGGCTTCGCGTCTCGCGCTTTCGCGTCCCTGTTTTTCGGGTCGCGCGCTTTCGCGTCTTTCGCCTTCGCATCCTTGCCGCCCGGATGAGCGGCGTGCTTGTCCGCAGCCTGCTTCTGCTGACGCTGCGCCTTCGCCTGCTTGGCGAGCTCGTCCCTTAGCTTCGCCAGTTGTTCAAAGCCCATGTGTTCACCTTCATTGCAATGACGCAGGATTGTAGCAGCCGCTGGAATTTGGCACGCCGGCTGGCTGCATGCGCCCGTTCACCTATGATGCACGTCGTCCGTGGCTGTTTGCTGTCGAAAAACGAATTCTGCCTGAAACGGCGTCGCCGCCTTCGAGCATCCGACAGCACCAGCAAGCGCCTATCCTGCGTCGCGCGCGCGTCGCACGCGTTTCGCACGCGCAAAGAAAAAAGCGCCGCAAACGCGGCGCCCCTCCTTCCCCGAGATCCGAACGGCGTGCGTCAGAACCGGTGCACCATGCCGACGCCCACACCCACCATGCTGCGCG
>NZ_JACFYJ010000178.1:0-7849 GCF_037126505.1 Paraburkholderia bengalensis | reverse complement strand
GCCGCTGCAAAGAAAAGTAGGTGCCGCCCCGCACAGGGGCAACGCCTGCGCCGCGAGGCGCCATCGCGGATGCCAGCGCAAAGGCAAGCACACAACGAAAAGCGCTCACGCCACGGACGCGCCATCGCGGATGCCAGCGCAAAGGACAAGGCACACCAACGCCAGCGTGCGCAGCAACGACCGCCATCGCGGATGCCAGCGCCAAGGCAAGCACACAACAAAAACGCCCGCGCGGCGAAAGCGCAAAAATGCAAAAAACCACCCCCATTACGAAGACATAAAAAAAGAACCCGTCGCTTCCACGCAAGACGCGTTCACCACAGTCACCTAAACTACCTGACATCACCGAACGAGCCCCGAGGCCACGCCATGACCGATCAGACGCAATCCCAACACGTTTCCCGCCAGACTTTCGACGAAGTGATGGTCCCCGTATTCGCGCCGGCGTCCTTCGTGCCCGACCGCGGCGTCGGCTCCCGCGTGTGGGACACGCAAGGCAAGGACTACATCGACTTCGCGGGCGGCATCGCGGTGACGGCGCTCGGTCACTCGCACCCGGAACTGCTGAAGGTTCTGCACGAGCAGGGCGCCAAGCTCTGGCATATCGGTAACGGTTACACGAACGAACCCGTCTTGCGCCTCGCGAGGCGCCTCGAAGAACTCACCTTCGCCGACCGCGCATTCTTTGCAAACTCCGGGGCGGAAGCGAATGAGGCCGCGCTGAAGCTCGCGCGCCGCGTCGCCTTCGACCGCTACGGCGCCGACAAGGACGAAATCGTCTCGTTTACGCAATCGTTCCACGGCCGCACGTTCTTCACGGTGAGCGTCGGCGGCCAGCCGAAGTATTCGGAAGGCTTCGGCCCCGTGCCCGGCGGCATCCGCCACCTGCCGTACAACGACATCGAGGCGGCGCGCGCCGCGATCGGCCCGAAGACCTGCGCGGTGATCGTCGAGCCGGTGCAGGGCGAAGGCGGCGTGATTCCCGCCGATCCCGCATTCCTCAAGGCCTTGCGCGAAGCGTGCGACCAGCACAACGCGCTGCTGATTTTTGACGAAGTGCAAACGGGCGTCGGCCGCACGGGCTTCTTCTACGCCTATCAGGACACGGGCGTCACGCCCGACATCCTGACGACGGCCAAGGCGCTCGGCAACGGCTTCCCGATCGGCGCGATGCTGACCACGAACGAACTCGCCGCGCACTTCAAGGTGGGCGTGCACGGCACGACGTACGGCGGCAATCCCCTCGCCACGGCCATCGCGCTGAAGGTGGTCGACCTCGTCAGCGATCCGAAGCTGCTCGAAGGCGTGCGCTCGCGCAGCGAACAGCTGAAGGCGACGCTCGCGAAGCTCAACGAACGCTTCGGCATCTTCAAGGACGTGCGCGGCAAGGGTCTGCTGATCGGCATGGAACTCACGCAGGCGTACAAGGGCCGCGCAAAAGACTTCGTGACGGCGGCGGGCAAGCATGGGGTCATCATGCTGATGGCGGGCCCCGACGTGCTGCGTTTTGCGCCGTCGCTGATCATTTCGCTCGACGACATGAACGAAGGTCTCGCGCGCTTCGAAAAGGCCATCGAAGAAGTCGTCGGCGCAACGGCGCTCGCGAAGTAAGCCGTTCAGTCCACTCCCACGAGACACGAGACCACGATGCTCTTCGTCCGCCCAGGCCGCCTGGCCGATCTCGACGCCTTGCAACAGATGGCGCGCAACGCGCAGCCCGTGCTGCACTCGCTGCCGCATGACCGGCGCGCGCTGGAAGCGCGCGTCGCGTTGTCGGAAGACTCGTTTCGCGCGGAAGTCGATTTTCCCGGCGAGGAGTTCTATCTCTTCGTGCTGGAGGACAGCGAGACGGGCAAGCTGCACGGCACGGCGAGCATCGTCGCGGCAGCCGGTTACTCGGAACCGTTCTACGTGTTCCGCAACGACGCCCTCATTCACGCATCGCGCGAACTGCACGTGAACCGCAAGATTCACGCGCTCACGATGTCGCATGAACTGACGGGCAAGAGCCGGCTCGCCGGCTTCTATATCGATCCCGCGATGCGCGGCGACGCCGCCGCGCATCTGATGTCGCGCGCGCGGATGATGTACGTCGCGGCCAACCGCAAGCGCTTCACGTCCGAAGTGTTCTCGCTTCTGCTCGGCGTGACGGACGACACGGGCGTGTCGCCGTTCTGGGAAGCCGTGGGCCGCAAGTTCTTCGGCCGCAACTTCGCCGACATCGAAGTGCAGTCGGGCGGGCGCAGCAGCACCTTCATCGCGGAAGTGATGCCGAGCTATCCCGTCTACGTGCCGCTGTTGCCCGAAAGCGCGCAGCGCGTGCTCGGCGAGCCCGACGAAAAAGCGCTGCTCGCTTACGACATCCACATGGAAGAAGGCTTCGAGACGGACCGCTACGTCGATATCTTCGATGCGGGCCCGGTGCTGACGGCGCAGGTCGATCGCAGCACGTGCGTGGTGCGCAACGAGTCGCGTGCCGTGCGCGAAGCATCGGCGCAGCAGGGCGCGACGTATCTGGTCGCGAGCAACAAGCCAAACGAATTCCGCTGCGTGCTCGCCGATCTGCGTGAGCGAGACGATGGCGCGCCGCTGTCCGCCGCCGTGCGCGAGGCGCTCGACGTGCGCGACGGCGACACGGTGCGCTGCGTGCGGCTGCATCAGCAGGAACAGAACCACACCACGGGAGAAGCACAATGATCGTCGTTCGCGTCGTGCAGACGGGCGATGTGGACGCGCTCGTCGCGCTCGCTCAGGAGACCGGTCCGGGGCTCACGACCTTCAAGCCGGATCGCGATGCACTGGCCGCGCGCATCGACCGCGCGCGCCGCACGCTCGAAGACAAGGCCGCGCCGCACGAGAAGGGCTACTTCTTCGTGATGGAAGATTCGCAGACGAAGGACATCGCCGGCGTCTGCGGCATCGAAACGGCCGTGGGACTCGAGCAGCCGTTCTACAACTATCGCGTGAGCACGGTGGTGCATGCGTCGCAGGATCTCGGCATCTGGACGCGCATGCGCGCGCTGAACATCTCGCACGATCTGACGGGCTACGCCGAAGTGTGCTCGCTGTTCCTGAGCCCGCGTTATCGTGCGCATGGCGTGGGCGGCCTGCTGTCGCGCTCGCGTTTCATGTTCATCGCGCAGTTTCGCGAGCGCTTTCCGCAGCGCATCTGTGCCGAGCTTCGCGGCCATTTCGATGCGGACGGCACGTCGCCGTTCTGGCGCGCGGTCGGCTCGCATTTTTATCAGATCGACTTCAACGCCGCGGACTATCTCAGCTCGCACGGCCGCAAATCGTTTCTCGCCGAATTGATGCCGCGCTTTCCCGTGTATGTCGAACTGTTGCCGGAAGAGGCGCAGCACGCCATCGCGCTCACGCACAGCGACACGCTGCCCGCCCGCAAGATGCTCGAAGCGGAAGGGCTGCGTTACGAGAATCACGTCGACATCTTCGATGCGGGCCCCGTGCTCGAATGTCACATCGCGGACTTGCGCACGGTGCGCGAGAGCGTCGTCGTGCCTGTCGAGATCGCGGCTGTCGATGCGCAGGAAGGCGGCGCGCGTTCGCTCGTATCGAACACGTCGCTAGAGGACTTCCGCACGGGTGTCGCGGCGGGCGTCGTCGAGAACGGTGTGTTCCGTCTGCCCGCCGACGAGGCGGCGGCATTGAACGTGAAGGCAGGCGAGCCCGTGCGCGTGCTGCCGCTTGTACGCAAATGATGCGCGCACATGATGCGCGCAAATGAAACAGAAACAAGGATCGACATGAGCGAGCTTTTCATCGACGGCGAATGGGTCGCCGGCACAGGACACGCATTCGCATCGCGCAATCCCGGTACGGGCGCGACAGTGTGGGAAGGCCATAGCGCATCGGCGGACGATGTCGAGCGCGCCGTGACCAGCGCGCGCCGCGCGTTTGCGCTGTGGTCGGCCGTGAGCCTCGACGAGCGCGTCGCCGTGGTGCGCCGGTTCGCGGCGTTGATCACCGAGCGCAAGGAAGCGATTGCGGAAGCGATCGGCCGCGAGACGGGCAAGCCGCTGTGGGAAGCGCGCACGGAAGTCGCGTCGATGGCGGCGAAGGTCGAGATCTCGATCCAGTCCTACAACGAGCGCACGGGCGAGCGGCGGGCCGCGATGGCGGACGGCACGGCTGTGCTGCGTCATCGTCCGCACGGCGTGGTGGCCGTGTTCGGTCCGTACAACTTTCCGGGCCATTTGCCCAACGGGCACATCGTGCCCGCACTGATCGCGGGCAACGCGGTCGTGTTCAAGCCGTCGGAACTCGCGCCGGGCGTCGCGCGCGCGACCGTCGAAGTGTGGCGCGACGCGGGTCTGCCCGCGGGCGTGCTGAACCTCGTGCAGGGCGAGAAGGATACGGGCATTGCGCTCGCAAATCACCGGCAGATCGACGGGCTGTTTTTCACGGGCAGTTCGGACACGGGCACGCTGCTGCACAAGCAGTTTGGCGGACGTCCCGAGATCGTGCTCGCGCTCGAAATGGGCGGCAACAATCCCCTCGTGATCGCACCCGTCGACGATCTCGATGCCGCCGTCCATCACACGATTCAATCGGCGTTTCTGTCGGCCGGGCAGCGCTGCACGTGCGCGCGCCGCATCTTCGTGCCCAATGATGCGTTCGGCGATCGTTTCGTCGCGCGTCTGGTCGAGGTGAGTTCGCGCATTGCCGTGGGCGAATACAACGCCGATCCGCAGCCGTACATGGGCGCCGTGATTTCGGCGCGCGCGGCCGCGCGTCTCGTCGAAGCGCAGGCGCGGCTGATCGCCGACGGCGCGAAGCCCCTGTTGAAGATGACGCAGCGCGATCCGAAGCTCGGCTTCGTGAGCCCCGCCATTCTCGATGTGACGAACGTATCGGCACTACCCGACGAAGAGCATTTCGGGCCGCTCGCGCAGATCGTTCGCTACGGCTCGTTCGACGACGCGATCGCGGGCGCCAACGACACGGCATTCGGCCTGTCTGCGGGGCTGCTCGCCGACGACGAAGCACTGTGGACGCATTTCCAGCGCGCGATCCGCGCGGGCATCGTCAACTGGAACCGGCCCACCAATGGCGCGTCGTCGGCGGCACCGTTCGGCGGCACGGGCCGCTCGGGCAACAACCGGCCGAGCGCTTACTACGCGGCCGACTACTGCGCGTATCCGATGGCATCCGTCGAAAGCGCGCAACTGCACATGCCCGCGAGCGTATCGCCGGGCCTTCATTTCTGAGGATCGACGATGCAAGCCATTGAAGCCAATTTCGACGGACTCGTCGGACCGACGCACAACTACGCGGGCTTGTCGTTCGGCAACGTCGCATCGCAGAACAACGACAAGTCCATCGCGAATCCGAAGGCGGCGGCCAAGCAGGGTCTGCGCAAGATGAAGCAGCTCGCCGACCTCGGTTTCAGTCAGGGCGTGCTGCCGCCGCAGGAACGTCCGTCGATGCGCCTGTTGCGCGAACTCGGGTTTTCCGGCGACGACGCCAGCGTGATCGCGCGCGTCGCGCAGAACGCGCCTGAGCTGCTCGCGGCGGCGAGCTCGGCATCCGCGATGTGGACGGCGAACGCGGCGACCGTGAGCCCGTCGGCGGACACGCACGATGGCCGCGTGCACTTCACGCCCGCCAACCTGACGAGCAAGCTGCATCGCGCGATCGAGCATCAGGCGACGGCACGCACGTTGCGCGCGATTTTCGCGGACCCGGCGCGCTTCGTCGTGCACGAAGCGTTGCCCGGCACGCCTGCGCTCGGCGACGAAGGCGCGGCGAATCACACGCGGTTTTGCGCGCAGTATGGCGCGAAGGGCGTCGAGTTCTTCGTGTATGGGCGCAGCGAATATCGCCGCGGCGCGGAGCCTAAGCGTTATCCCGCCCGGCAGACGTTCGAGGCGAGCCGCGCCGTTGCGCATCGTCACGGACTTGCCGACGATGCGACCGTGTACGCGCAGCAGACGCCCGAAGTGATCGATGCCGGCGTGTTCCACAATGACGTGATCGCCGTCGGCAATGCGCGCACGCTGTTTTGCCATCAGCTCGCGTTCGTCGACCAGAACGCGGTGTACGACGAACTGCGCGCGAAGCTGTCGAAGCTCAACGGCGAATTCAATGTGATCGAAGTGCCCGAAGCGCAGGTGACAGTCGCCGATGCTGTGTCGTCGTATCTGTTCAACAGCCAGTTGCTGTTGAACCGCGACGGCAGGCAGGTGCTCGTCGTGCCGCAGGAGTGCCGCGAGAATCCGCGCGTGGCCGCTTACCTCGACGAACTCGTCGCGAGCACGGCGCCCATCGACGACGTGCTCGTGTTCGATCTGCGCGAGAGCATGAAGAACGGCGGCGGCCCGGCGTGCCTGCGGCTGCGTGTCGTGCTGAACGAGGCGGAGCGCGGCGCGGTGACGCCGGGCGTGTGGATCGACGACACGCTTTTCGCGCGTCTTGACGGATGGATCGAGAAGCACTATCGCGACCGTCTTGCACCCACGGATCTCACCGATCCGCAATTGCTCGTCGAGTCGCGCACCGCGCTCGACGAACTGACGCAGATTCTGGGTCTCGGCTCGCTGTATGATTTCCAGCGCTGAGAAGTCGATGCCCGCCATGCTCGACGACTTCCTCGCGTTCACGCTCGCCGGCAATCGGCCCGCCGACGCTGCGCACGAGGGCGAATGCGCGAGCGGCGCGCGCTGGACGTGGATCGACGACGGCGTGTTGCAGTTGGAGCCGGCGGCGTCGTCGGGCGGCGTCGGGCACAGCGTGCTTGCGTCGGCGGGTATTCACGGCGACGAGACGGCGCCCATCGAGTTGCTGTCGCTGCTGGTGCGCGACATTGCGCGGGGACAGGCCGCGCTCGCGTGCCGTCTGCTCGTGGTGCTCGGCAACGTGCAGGCGATGCGCGAGTCGCGCCGCTATATCGACGACGATCTGAACCGGCTTTTCAGCGGCCGACATGCGCAGTTGCCCGCGAGCCGCGAGGCGCCTCGCGCGGCCGTGCTGGAGCAGGCTGCGGAGCATTTTTTCGCGGCGGCGCCGGATATGCCGGGCGCGCGTTGGCATATCGACATGCACACGGCAATTCGTGCCTCCGTGTTCGAGCAGTTCGCGTTGCTGCCGCATACGGGCGCGCCGCTATCGCGCGCCATGTTCGAGTGGTTGCGCGATGCGCGCATTGCGGCCGTGCTGCTGCACACGACGAAGGGCAACACCTTTTCGCACTTCACCGCCGAGGCTTGCGGCGCGGATGCGTGCACGCTCGAGCTCGGCAAGGTCAGGCCATTTGGGCAGAACGACTTGGCGAGGTTTGCGGGCGCGGATGCCGCGCTGCGGCAGCTGGTCGGCGGCGGGCGGGGCGATGATGGATTGCCGCTGCCACGCGTTTTCACGGTGATCGATCAGATCACCAAGCGAAGCGACGATTTCGAGTTGCTGCTCGCCAGCGATGTCGCGAATTTCACCGCGTATGGACGCGGGACTTTGCTCGCGCGCGATGGCGAGTATCGGTATGTCGTGCGTCACGACGAGGAGCGGATCGTGTTTCCCAATGCCGCCGTCAAGCCGGGGTTGCGGGCGGGACTGCTGGTTGTCGAGACTACTGGGCAGACTCATGCTGGATTGAGGTAGGGTTTTTGTCTGCGACGCTGGTGGAGGGGCGCCTGGGCGGCGCGGGCGTTTTTGTTGTGTGCGTGCGTTTGCGCGGGCATCCGCGATGGTGTCTTTGCTGCGCAGGCTTTTCTGATCTGTGTTCACCCTTTTCGCTGGCATCCGCGATGGCGCCTCGCGGCGCAGGCGTTGCCCCTGTGCGGGGCGGCACCTACTTTTCTTTGCAGCGGCAAAGAAAAGCAGGCAAAAGAAAGCC
>NZ_JACFYJ010000177.1:0-8042 GCF_037126505.1 Paraburkholderia bengalensis | reverse complement strand
AACGACCCGGCCGCGCATGCGACCGGGTCGTCAAATCCCGCCCTTCACGTTACACCGTTCGGTACCTCAGAAAAGACCTTAACTGAACGGCATTACCGCCACGAGCGGGCTTTTTTTTCGCCCGCAATCAGATAAGGCTGATTTTGCCGAGCCTGTTGTTTTGCTTCGTTTTGGACAGTTCTCAACGGTTATTCGAGGGGGTTTACGCTAGGTTTTCCGCTTTAATAGTAAGCAAGACGAACAAAATGAATCAAAAGACCTCAGTAGTAGAAAAACAAACCCGGTCTAGTGCCGGGTTTGTTGTTTGTGGTGCTGTTCAGTCCGGCGTGACGACGAGCCTGCCGTGCTCGACGGTGATTCTCACGCGCTGTCCGGGCTCGAAACCGGCCTGTATGAGCCACTTTCCGGCGATGCGCTGCAGCGGAAAAAACGTGAGGGTATTCCACTGCCCTTGCCATTTGGGCGGGGGTCGCCAGCGCATGATCTGCTGGACGGTGGCGTGTCGCTCGGGATGAGCGCACGATGCATTAAGATTGGCACCAGCCATGATCAACTCCTGCTGTGAGTTAGTGGTGGTCAGCGGGTCGTATGGGTTGCCGCCCATGCGGCCCGCGCTTTTAAAACTCCTTCCTTACTGCTGTGCCTGTGCCAGCACCGTATCAAGTATCTCGGGTACGAAGCGTTGGCGTGCCTTCGGAAGCTGGCTGATGGCCTCGATCTGCTGTTGCGGTTTCGAGGGCGGTCCGCGCCTGCCGGAGCGCGTGCTGATGTTCTGCCCGAGCAGTTCATCTGATGACGTTTGGATTGCTCTATGCAACAGTAGAAATGCCCCGCACGGGCGCAACGCCAATGCCAGCGACTCGGCAAAGGCACACACCACATCTCGCCCGCCCGCGCAAAGGGCAAAAAGCCACCCCAACCGCCGCAGGTAAAAATTCAACTCTTGGTAGTGACTTCCCGCTTCCCTCTGACGATCTCGTCGCCAGCATTCGGCGACAACCGCCGCGTAACAGGAATCGAAGCAAACGAACACAACCCCACCACCAGAAACGCAGGCCAGAAATCCATCCAGTGCAGCGACGCGTGCCCGTGCACTGCCCGTGTGATCGTCAGCACGATCCCCGCAACGGTCACGCCAAGGCCCAGCGAAATCTGCTGCACCACGCTGCCGAGACTCGTCGCGCGGCCCACGTCGCGGCTCTCGATTTCAGCGTAAGTCATCGAGTTCAGGCTAGTGAACTGCAGCGCCGGAAAGAAGCCGCCCAGCAACACGATCAGCCAGATCAGCCACGTCGGCGTGCCAGGAAAAAACGTGCCGCACGCGGCAATCGCGATGCCGGAATACGCCGCGTTATACATCAGCACCGTGCGAAAGCCATACCGGCGCAGCACGGTCGCGGCGAGCGAGCGCATGAACATGCCGCCGAACGCCGAGGCGCACGTGATCAGCCCCGACTCGAACGCGCTCATGCCCAGCCCTTCCTGCAACACGAGCGGCAGCAGGAACGGCACGGCGCCAAGTCCGATGCGAAACAGCGATCCGCCGAGCACGCTCGCCTGAAAAGTCGGCACGCGGAAAAAACGCAGATCGAGCAGCGGACGCCTGGCGCGCCGCGCATACAGCACGTAAATGCCGAGCATGATGGCGCCCGTCACCGTCATCAGGGCGGCCGTCCTGATCGTCACCAGTTCGCCGTCGGTGAGCGAGAGGCCCAGCAAGAACAGCGACGCGCCGCCCGCCGATAAAACGAAGCCGAGCCAGTCGAGCGGCCCCGGATGCGGCTCGCGGGTGTTCTTGATGTACTTGTGCGTCAGCCAGATGCCGAGAATGCCAACAGGTATGTTGATGAAGAAAATCAGCCGCCAATGCAGATACGTCGTGATGAAGCCGCCAAGCAGCGGACCCGCGGCGGGCCCGAGCATCGCGGGCACGCTCAGGTAGTTCATCGCGCGTACGTACTCGGAGCGCTCCACCACGCGAAAGATGATGATGCGCCCGACGGGCACCATCATCGCGCCGCCTACGCCCTGAATGAAGCGCGCGACCGTGAAGGTCGGCAGCGATGTGGACGCGGCGCACAGCAGCGAGCCGGCGACGAAGATGCCGATCGCGGTGCGAAACACCGAGCGCGCGCCGAACCGGTCGGCAAGCCAACCGCAGACGGGAATGAATACGCCGAGCCCCAGCACGTAACTGGTGACAGCGATTTTCAGCGTGACGGGGTCCCGGCCGAAGGCGCGCGCCATTTCAGGCAGCGCGGTGACGATGACGTTCGCATCGACGCTCTCCATGAACATCGCGCAGGCGACGATGACGGGAGCGATAAAAGCCTTGAGGGCGAGCAGCACGGGCGGCGAGCGATGTAAGTGACCGCTGATTATTGCATAGCCGCTCGACGATTTGCCATGACGTTGCGCGTGCAACGGGACGGCTGGCTGCGCGCAAGCGCTGCGTCGGCTTGAAGCGCACAGCCGTTGCAGCGGCCGCGCGGCTCACTTACTTGTCCGCGCGCCTGAAGAACCTTGCGTGCCTGGCGGGCTCCGACATGTCGCCGCCGATCCAGCCGAACTCCACGGGCATGCGCATATAGAACAGGTGGACGTTCGCCGCGCGCACGATATCGAGCAGGCGATCGGCTTCGTCGTCGGTGGTGGCGAGGATGATCTGCTGCGGCTGATCGGCGAGCGAGAGCGCGTGCGCCGAATGATGCGCGCCATCGTGCCCCACGCCTTGCGCGCAACCGATCACCGTCGCACCGTGAATGCCGAGCGCGCGCGCTTCGTGCAACAGCCATTCGCAAACGGTCTGATGACCATGCTTGCGATTGCGCTCGGTAAAGAAAGTCAATTGAGAGCCGTTCATCGCTGCGCCCGCGACGCCGACGCGGACGACGTATCGCCGACCGCAGGGTTCACGTGATGCCTTGCATACTCGATGGCTTCAATCAGCACGGGTGCGATTTCGTCGACGCGTTCGCGCGGTATCCGGATCTCGACCCACTCGCGCATCGCCGAGCGGCCGTACGGCTGGAAGGCGAATGCGCGCCCCGAATCCACCAGCATCGCCGCGCGTGGCGCGGGCAGCTTGATGCCGATGCCGCTGCCATACACGCAAAACACGAGATGCGCGCCGACGAACGCGGCCGGGCAGCCGAACATCGCGCCCTCGCGCACGGACGGGTCCTTGTCGTGGACGCAGGCGAACACTGCATTGAACAGTCCGACATCGTGCAAGAGTCTTGGCTCTGTTTTCATCGCGCTTCTCCCACGCAAAGCTGACACACGAGCTGTCATGTCGCAAACCCGGCATTGCACCGCGCAACATTGGGCGCATGCATCGGCGTCTGCCCGGCCGTCGGCGCGGCCATCTACGTCATTACGTCTCTTAAGCCCTTTACGTCTTTTACGTCTTCTACGTCTGCGTCTGTACGCAGGTTACGCGCTTTCAGCGCGCGCTGCTTCCGGACACCTCGTATTCGACCGCGCAGCGCGTGTAGAAAAGCGGCACGTTGCCGTGCCGCAAGCGCTCCAGCAACGCATCGACGCGCGCCGTTTCGCCCGCGAGCGTAATGGCGACGGGCTGATCGGCCAGTTCGACGAAGCGTGCCGCGTGATACTTGCCGTGCACGTCGATGCACTCGCTGACCTCGACCACCGTTGCGCCCTGAATGCCCGCTTGGCGCGCTTCATCGAGTATCCAGCCGATGGTTGTCTGGTGGTGCTTGCGCGGGCCGGTGGTGGCCGCAAACACGGTGAGCTGGCTGCCTTGCATGGCCGGTCTCCACGCATGCTGCGTTGACGGATCAAAGCATTATCGCGCTGCGAAGGCTGCTTGCGACAGTTTCGCGAGTGCGATGTCCGCGCATCGAAGTGAGGATTCACCGATGCCGCAGTGCGTCATGGGTGCCGATGAGGTCCCGCGCGGCGGCTCACGCGCAAGGGGCACGCCGGCAATTACGCGAGGCGTGCAGCGCACGCTAGTGCTTGCGCACGAGCGTATCGACGAACGCGAACGCGGTCTGCTTGAGCTTTTTCGGGTCGCCGTAGACGCGCTCCATCACCGCGATGCCGCGCGTCGTCATGACGATCAGGCTAGCTGCCTGCTGCGGCGGCAACGTGAGTTGCGCGCGCGCCTCTTTCGTATCGAGCACGGCCAGCACGGCTTTTTCGAGCGAATCGAGCATGGTCTGCAACGCCTCGCGCAGACGCGGCGATTCGGGATCGATTTCGGCGGCCGTTTTCGTCGACAGGCAGCCGCGCGGCGGCGTGCCCTGCGTAATGGAGCGGATTGCGAATGTGAAGAACGAGGTCAGCGCGTCATGCAGATCGGGCTTGTCGAGCGCCTTGCGCGCGTCCGCGACGAAGCGCTGCGCGTAGCGCTCGAACACGCGCATGAAGATTTCTTCCTTGTCGCCATATGCGTTGTACAGCGAGCCGCGCTGCACGCCCGTCGCTTCGGCGAGATCCAGCATCGACGTCCCGCGAAAGCCCTTGCGCCAGAAGACGTCCAGCGCATGCGCGAAGGCATCGTCTTCATTGAACTGACGAACTCCTGCCATCTTGTGCCTCGGTTGTGGAATGCCCAAAGCGGTATTTTGACACTAATGGCTAACATGCACAAATCAGCAGCGCTAGCGCGCGCGTTCGTCGATAAAGCCTTTGAGGGTCGTCAGCGTGTCGGCGTCGTCGATGTGCTTGTCGGTGCGCCAGCGCAGCATGCGCGGAAAGCGCACCGCCACGCCCGACTTGTGTCGCGGACTCGCCTGAATGCCTTCGAAGCCGATTTCGAACACGAGCGTGGGCGTGACGCTGCGTACGGGGCCGAACTTCTCGAGGGTGGTCCGGCGCACGATCGCGTCGACGTCGCGCATTTCTTCGTCGGTGAGGCCGGAATAGGCCTTTGCGAACGGCACCAGCGTGCGTACGCCGTCGGCCTCGTCCCACACGGCGAACGTGAAATCGGTGTAAAGGCTCGCGCGGCGCCCGTGGCCGCGCTGCGCATAGATCAGCACGGCATCGATCGCATACGGATCGATCTTCCATTTCCACCAGGTGCCCGCCGCCTTGGTGCGGCCCACGCCGTACATCGACATGCGCTCTTTCAGCATCAATCCTTCGACGCCGCGCGCGCGGCTCTCGTCGCGCAGCGCGGCGAGAGCGGTCCAGTCTCCGGCTTCCACCAGCGGCGACACGCGCAGCAGGTCTTTGGCCAAGGTGCCAGCAAGATTCGACGCAAGATTGGCAGCAAGTGCATCGAGCCGCGCGCGCCGTTCGGCGAGCGGCCGCATGCGCAGATCGTCGCCGTCCGCTTCGAGCAGATCGTATGCGAGCAGCGCGGCGGGCGATTCGGCGAGCACGCGCTTCGTCAGCGACTTGCGCGTGATGCGCGGCTGCAGCCGCGCGAACGGCAGCGGCGCAAGCGCGCCCGGCTCCCACGCGAGAATCTCGCCGTCGAGCACGGTGCCGTCCGGCAGCGCCTCGCCCAACGCAACGACCTCCGGGAAGCGGTCGGTGATCAGATCTTCTCCGCGCGACCAGACCCATACTCGGCCGTCGCGCTTGACCACCTGCGCGCGGATGCCGTCCCACTTCCATTCGGCGAACCACGATGACGGCTCGCCGAGCGCAGCCGGATCGGTCTGCAGCGGGTGCGCGAGAAAGAACGGATACGGCAGGCCGCGTTCGCTTTCGTGCAGCACGCGGGCGGCGTCGGCGTCGCTCGCGTCGCCCGTCGGCGCAGGCGCGATCAGCCGCAGATAGCGCGCGGCATCGGGCGGCTGGCTCGAATCCGTCCAGCCGACCATGCGCTGCGCGATCAGCTTGTGATCGACGCCCGCGACATCGGCGAGCGCGCGCACCACGAGTTGCCGCGCGACGCCGACGCGAAAGCCGCCGCCGATCAGCTTCGTGAGCAGGAAGCGGCCGCTCCAGTCGAGTTCGTCCCAATACGCGACGAGCCGCTCGCGCAACGTTTCCGGCGATGCGCCGCGCAGCGTCAGGATGCGCTCTTCGATCCACTGCGTGAGGCCCAGCTCCGACGTGCGCTCAGCGGGCGGCAGCACATGCGCGATGGTTTCCGCGAGATCGCCGACGGCCTGATACGACTCTTCGAACAGCCACTCGGGCAAGCCGGCGCGCGTGCGTGCGATGTCGGTCAGCAGACGCGTCGGCACCGACTGACGCGGCTTGCCGCCCGCGAGAAAGTACGACGCCCACGCGGCATCTTCGGGCGGCGCGGCGCGAAAGTAGGTGATCAATGCGTCGAGCTTGTCGCGCGTCGACGTGGTCGCGTCGAGCGCTGCATAGAGCGTGGCGAAGCGCTTCATCGCGCGTTGGGCGCTGACGCGGACGAATCCGCCGCGGCCGTTTCGGTGGGCGCCGACGCGGGTGCATCCGCTGCGGCCGCTTGATTGGCCGCCGCTTCGCCTTCGCTGCCCGCCGCCGCGTCCGCTTCGAGCGCCTCGTCGCCATATTCGGTGGCGAACGCGCCGGCTTCGAGGCCCTGTTCGCGCAGCCAGCGCACCATTGGCTCGACTTGTCCGTGCGTGACGATCACGCGCCGCGCGCCCGTTTCGGCGATGGCGGTCTGCAGTCCCGGCCAGTCGGCGTGATCGGACAGCACGAAGCCCCGGTCGACGCCGCGCCGCCGGCGCGTGCCGCGCAGGCGCATCCAGCCGGACGCGAACGCGTCGCTGTATTCGCCGAAACGGCGCAGCCACGCGCTGCCCTGCGCGGACGGCGGCGCGACGACGAGCGCCTGCCGGAAGGCCTCCTTGTTCTTCGCGGGAATCTCGCTGACGAGCCGCACGGGCGGCAGTGCGACACCCGCCGCGCGATACGCGCGATTCAACGGATCGACGGCGCCGTGGCAGAAGATCGGCCCGATGCCGGCATCGACGCCCGCGAGTATGTGCTGCGCCTTGCCGAACGAATAGCAGAACAGCACCGACGCGCGATTCGCTGCCGCGTTATGACGCCACCAGCTGTCGATGCCGTCGAACACCGTTTGCGGCGCATCCCAGCGATAGATGGGCAGGCCGAACGTGGACTCGGTGATGAAGGTATGGCAGCGCACGGGCTCGAACGGGGCGCAGGTCGGATCGGCGTCGAGCTTGTAGTCGCCCGATGCGACCCAGACTTCGCCGCGATATTCGACGCGCACCTGCGCCGAGCCCAGCACATGCCCCGCGGGATGCAGCGACACGTTCACGCCGTTGATCGACAGGTGCTCGCCGTAGGCGAGCGTCTGCAGCGCGATGCCGGGCAGCCGCGCCTGCAGCACGCGCGCGCCCGCTTCGGCGGCCAGATAGCGGCGATGCCCGAAGCGCGCGTGATCGGCATGCGCGTGCGTGATGACAGCGCGGTCGACGGGCTGCCAGGGATCGATATGAAAGTCGCCTGGCGGGCAATACAGGCCTTCGGGACGCGCGACGATCAGGTCTGCCGGTTGACTCAAGTGGGTCTCCGCGAATAAACGAGGCTGGCGGCGTGACACGGGGCGATCTATCGATGGACTTGCGCGGCGAGGCAGAAGTTCATCGAGGCGTCGGTGAAGGGACGGCTCGACGTGCAGGCTAGCCGCCCCATTACGGGTGACTCGATATTGACCAGGATACTGACAAGGAACGGGCCGCGCTGCTGTCCCAACGAACTCGATACCACGCGCATTCAAAAGCGCCCCGGCGTCTTGCCGACGCGGGGCGCGCGTCTCACGGCAGGCGTTTGCCTCTCGTCGAGGCACGTCCTGCACGCGGGCTCACGACATCACTGACCGCCCTGGTTGGTGCCCGCACCCGGCTGCATCGTGCCCGGCTGGCTCATCGTTCCCGCCGTGCCGTTGTACTGACCGTTCTGCCGCGCGTTTTGCGGCGTGGAGCCCGTGCCCGTGCCCACGCCGCCGCCCGTGCCTGTGACGCCCGGCGAGCCGTAACCGCTGTTGTTCGACGTGCCGCGTTGCATGCGGTTCACGCCCGCGCCCGGCGACGCTACGCCGCCAGCGCCACCCGTGTTGCCGCCGCCTGCGCCGACGCCGTTGCCGGACG
>NZ_JACFYJ010000176.1:0-8227 GCF_037126505.1 Paraburkholderia bengalensis | reverse complement strand
CATCACGGCGAATCGGCCACTGCCGCGCTTTATCAAGGCAGATAACGGGTCCGAGTTCATCTCGAAAGCGCTGGATCGATGGGCATACGAGAACGGCGTTTTGTCTCCACCACGGTCAGCCTCATGCATGCAACGCAGTGGCGGCTTGCCATGTATTCCATAATCGTATAGATAAGACGCTATTCTTCATTACAAAGGCATGGCGATCGCCGCTAGTATGGAGGCTCCCGACTGCCCTCGCGCATGAACCCGACAGGGGGATGGCGTCCATGCGCGGCGCCGCTGCGCAGGACCAACGCGGAAGGGCCGAACCAATCATTCCCTGCTACGCAGCGTCGTCGAAGGCGCAGCGAGCGTGTGGAGGAGACTCGAACGTGAAAATGACCTTTCGCTGGTATGGCGACACCGACCCCGTGCCTCTCGCTTACATCCGTCAGATTCCGGGCATGGCCGGGGTCGTCTCGGCGATCTATGACGTACCTGTGGGCGAGGTGTGGCCGATCGACAGAATCCTGTCCCTGAAGAACAAGATAGAGGCTCACGGCCTGACGCTGGAAGTGATCGAAAGCGTGCCGGTGCACGAGGACATCAAGCTCGGCAAACCGACGCGCGACACGCTCATCGCCAACTACGGCCAGACGCTGCTTAACCTGGGCGCCTGCGGTGTGAAGGTGGTCTGCTACAACTTCATGCCGGTTTTCGACTGGACCCGCACCTCGCTGGAAATGCCCCTGCCCGATGGATCGACGACGCTCGCGTTCGACACGCAAGCGATCCGCGAACTCGACGTGAGCCAGGGTATCCAGCTGCCCGGCTGGGACGCGAGCTATCGGCCCGAGCAATTGAAAGCCCTGCTGCGCGACTATGAAGCGCTTGACGAAGCCGGTCTTTGGGCCAATCTCGACTACTTCTTGCGCGCAATCATTCCGGTGGCCAAAGAAGCCGGCGTCAAGATGGCGATCCACCCCGACGATCCGCCGCGGCCAATTTTCGGGCTGCCGCGCATCGTGAAGAATCGTGCGGACCTGCAGCGCGTGCTGGCTATCGTCGACGATCCGGCCAACGGCCTGACGCTTTGTTCGGGGTCGCTGGGCGCGGACTTGCAGAACGATATTCCGGCACTGGTGCGCGAATTCGGCGCGCGTGGCCGGATTCATTTTGCGCACCTGCGTAATGTGCAAGTCAATGCCGCAGGCGATTTTCATGAGACCTCGCATCGCTCGGCCGACGGCTCGCTCGACATGGCGGAGATCGTCAAAGCCTATTTCGAAACCGGCTTTGAAGGCTATGCAAGGCCGGACCATGGGCGAATGATCTGGGGCGAAACGGGCCGCGCCGGCTATGGGCTGTTCGACAGAGCGCTCGGCGCGGTCTACCTGAACGGCATCTGGGAAGGTCTCGCCAAACGTCCGGCCGATCATGCGGCTGAGTAATGCAGCCCTGGCATCGCTCGCGGCGCGCGCGGCTGGCGAAGTCGTCGTTCCCGCCTACGATCGCGCGAGCCTTGCACCTGGCATCGTCCATCTGGGCCTCGGGGCGTTTCATCGCGCGCACCAGGCCGTGTACACCGAGCACACGTTGCGCGCTGGCGATCACCGCTGGGGCATCGTCGGCGTGTCGTTGCGGCGTGCGGATACGTCGGAGGCGCTCACTCCGCAGGATCATCTGTATGCCGTGGATGTGCGCGACGGCACCGCTGATTCGTTCCAGGTGATCGGTGCGCTGATCGCCTCGCTGGTCGCGCCGCAGTCGCCCGCCGCCGTGCTCGATGCGATGACCGATCCGCGCTGTCATGTTGTCAGCCTGACGATCACCGAGAAGGGCTATTGCCGCAATCCGGCCAGCGGCGCGTTGCAGTTCGATCATCCCGACATTGCCCATGATCTGCGCGAGGCCGCCGTGCCGCGTAGCGCGATCGGCTTCGTTGTGCGCGCGCTGGCGCTGCGCCGCGCGGCCGGTCTGGGGCCGTTTACCGTGCTGTCGTGCGACAACCTGCCGTCCAACGGCGACACGATGCGCGCGTTGACGCTGGCGTTCGCGCGCGAAACGGACGCTGTGCTGGCCGACTGGATCGAGCAAGAGGGCGCGTTTCCCAACACGATGGTGGATCGGATCGTGCCGGTCACCACCGACGCCGACCGTGTGCGCGTAGCGAAGCAACTCGGCGCCGACGATGCGTGGCCGGTGATGACGGAGCCGTTTTCGCAATGGGTGATCGAGGACCGCTTCGCGGGGCCGCGGCCGGCGTGGGAGCGTGCAGGCGCGACGCTCGTGGGTGACGCGCGTCCCTATGAGCAGGCCAAATTGCGGATGTTGAACGGCGCGCATTCGGTGCTGGCATACCTCGGGACGCTGATCGGCTATGACACCGTCGATCAGGCGATCGGCGCGCCGGCGGTGCTGAACTTCGTCGAGCGTATGTTGCGCGACGAGGTGGAACCGGCGCTGTCGCGACCCGCTTTAGCCACCTATCGCGCCGAACTGTTCGCGCGCTTTCGCAATGCCGCGCTCGATCACCGCTTGCAGCAGATCGCGACCGACGGCTCGCAGAAGTTGCCGCAGCGCTGGCTGGAAAGCGTGCGCGTCAACCTGAAACGCGGCGCGCCGACCGAAAGTCTTGCCTTTGCGCTGGCCGGTTGGATTGCGTATCTGGGTGGTCAGGACGAGACGGGCCGCACCTACGCCATCGCGGACCCTCTTGCCGACACCCTGACCGAGGCGGTCCGCTCGACCTTGCAAGGGGATACCGTCGACGCGGTAGAAACACTGTTCGAAATCGAGTCGATTTTCGGATGCGATCTGCGTGCACACCCGCGATTCGTCTCGCAAGTCGCACGCCATCTGGAAGCGATTCGCAAACAAGGCGTCGTCAAAGCGATGGGCGGTTTTACCGCTTGAGGCGATGCACGCGGTCGCGCAGCGACTGCCGCGTTCCGCTGAGTAGCATTCCTGAATAATTGGAGGAAGACATGAGCGAGCTGCTCGTCAAACCGTCGACGCATGCCGAAGGCGGCCAGATCATCCATATCACACCGGCGAGCGCCGGCTGGAAATACGTCGGCTTCGATGTTTTCGACCTTAAGGTCGGCGCCACGGTCACGCGGGATACAGGCAATCGCGAAGTCGTGATCGTACTCGTGAAGGGTCACGCGATGGCCGGTTGCAAAGGGCTCGCGAGCCGCGCGATCGGCGCACGGATGACGCCGTTCGATGGCGCGCCGTGGTCCATGTATGTGCCGCCGCACACGCGCTACACGATCGTGGCGACGGACGACGTCGAACTCGGCATCTGCTCAGCGCCCGCGAAGGGCGGTCTGCCGCCGCGCTTCATTGCACCTGAGGAGGTCAAGCAGGAAACCCGCGGCGCGGGCGCCAACCTGCGTCATGTGCGCCACATCCTGCCGGAAACGGAGCCGGCGGAGAGCTTGCTGGTGGTGGAATCGGTGACGCCCGCAGGCAACTGGTCAAGCTACCCGCCGCATCGGCACGATACCGACGACGGCGAGCAGCAGACCTATCTCGAGGAAACCTATTACCACCGTGTCTCGCCGCCGCAGGGCTTCGCGATTCAGCGCGTCTACACCGACGACCGCAGTCTCGACGAAACGCTCGCGGCGTACGACAAGCACGTGGTGCTGGTACCGCGCGGCTATCACCCGGTTGCCGCGGCGCACGGCTACGACCTCTACTATTTGAATGTGATGGCGGGTCCGCGCCGCACCTGGCACGTACACAACGAACCGGCGCATGAGTGGTTGCTACAGCCAGGCGCAAGCGTCGCGGTGGACGGCGCGCGCTGAGCCCGGCCGCGGCATGTCAGTCGCTGTCGGTGTCGGGGGCTTGGGTGTCGAATCCGGCGGCCTCGCGCAGCGCTTGCAGCATCGCACGCGCACCCGGAGAGAGCCTGTCGCCGCGCCGGGTGACGATGCCCGCCGGTCCAAGCTTCAGATCGAGTTCGAATGGTAGTGGTGCGAGCGCGCCGGCAATGCAATATGGCCGCACCGGCTCGCGCGCAAGCGGCGCGATCATATCGCTCATCTGCAGCAGACTCGTGATGACAGGCAGCGATGAGCTCTCGACCACATCCGTCGGCAACGCGAGCTGCCGTTCGAGAAAAAGCTGCGTGAACTGATTGCGCATCACGTTGCCTTTGGGCGGCAAGATCCACGTTTGCGGCGCCAGTTCGTTCCAGCTCAGACGCTTGCACTTGCCGAGCGGATGGCCAACGCGCGCGAACAGCCCGTGCTGTGCTTCTGCCAGCGGGGCGTAGTGCAGTTCCGCCAGATCGTCTGGATTGCGGATTCGCGCGACGATCATATCCAGCTTGCCTTCCTGGAGACGCTGCACCAGCACCTCGCTGAACTCCATCTCGATGCTGATGCGAATCTGCGGAAAGCGCTTCTTGAGTAGCGCCACGGCCTTCGGCACGAGGTTGGTGGCCGCCGTGACCTCGGTGCCGATGACCGCCTGCCCGGTCAGGCCGGCTTTGAGCGCGGATACTTCGTCGTAAGCGTGCCGCAACTCCGCCAGCACGCCGCGCGCATGGCGGATCAACACCTCGCCGTACCAGGTGGGCTCGACACCGCGCGGATGCCGTTCGAACAACGGCACACCCATCGTCTCTTCCAGTTCGCGCAGCAACTTGGTCGCCGCGGGTTGGGTCATGTGCGCGGCGTCCGCCGCGCGTAATACCGAGCGATGGGCGTCGAGGTGAACGATCAGGGCCAATTGGCGTGTCTTCACACGTGTGGGGTCGAAGCGGCCCGTCGCGATGCCCGCCGCGCCGTCGTCCGGATGAATTGCCGAGGTCACGATGTCGCCTCCATGTATTCCGAATCGATATAGATTGTGCGTTATTTTTCATTATAAAAGCATATCTATCGATTCTACTATGCAGAACACGTCCTGCATTCCAAGGCGGGGCGGTTTCCCATCACGGCCATCGAGAACGGGCTGCACCCGGCATCCGCCATGCAGCCGAACAGGAGACGACGAAGCAATGAACATCCGTACCGCAGACATTCCGCCGGAAGGCATCACTACCGACGAGTTCCTCGGCCGCGTCGCCAAGGTCCGCAGCGCACTCGACAAGGCGGGCCTGGTCGGCCTGCTCGCCTTCGGCGATTGCTGGCGTGGCGCGAACATCGGCTACTTCACCGAGTTCCGTCCGCTCGACGGCGTATCGGACATTGCCAACGCGATCCTGCTGCTGCCCGTGGACGGCGACCCCGTGCTGTTCGTGTCGGATCAATGCTTCGACTACGCGACGAGCGTGACCGCCTTCGAGGTGCGCAGCCTGCGTGAAGTCACGCAACAGGTGCAGGCGTTTTCGGCGCGGCATCGCAGCGGTACGGTCGGCCTCGCGGGCGCCGCCTATATCCCCGCGGATTTGCTGCAGCGCCTGAATGCCGGTCTCGGCGAACTGAAGCTCGAACCGACGATGGTGCTGGCCGAAATCAAGGCGATCAAGAGCGACGCCGAAGTGGCGCTGATGCGTAAAGCCGCCGCCTTGACCGATTCGGCGATGGCCGCGATTCGCGACGCGCTCGCCGACGGCCGTCCCTACACCGAGCGCGAACTCGCTCTGATCGCTGACCGCGCGATGCTCGCGGGGGGGAGCGGAGCGGACCGCATTCGATTCGATGGTTCAATCCGGTCCGCGCTCGGCCTATAACCTGGCCCGCCCCACCGACCGCATCCTGCAGCCGGGCGACCTGATCATGACCGACATCGGTGCGCGTTATCGTGGGTACGTCGCCGATGGCGGACGCGGTTTCACCTACGGTCCGGCGAACCCCGACAAGATGGCGATCGTCGCGGCAGCGGCGCGCGCGGTCGAAGCGGGGCTTGCCGCCGCGCGTCCCGGCATGGCGGCCATGGAACTGAACGCGGTGATCCAGCAGGCGCTAGTGAAGTCGAACTACGAGCAATATTCGAGCGAAGCGCGCGGCCATGGCACCGGTCACGGCACCGGCATGGACCCGGAAGAAGAAGCGCCGTGGATCGGGCCGGGCAACAGGACCGTGCTGCAGGAAAACATGGTCTTCACCCTGAAGGCGACGATCACGGTGCCGAACGTCGGCGGTTTGCGCACGGAACGGATCGTGCGGTTGACCTCAGGCGGCGTCGAAATGCTCGACCAGTTCCCGATGGAACTGCACTGGTGAGCGCAGCGAACCCAACGTAACGTGCCGCCGAATCTGCGCCGCCGGCACGCAGCAGTTCAAGACATAGATTCCCAGAGAAGGGAGGAGACATGAATACATCGCCTGTTTCGTCCGGCAACGCGCCTGTTATCAGCCGGTCGGCCGTCAACCGTGTGCTGGTCGCTTCGGTGGTCGGGACCGCTATCGAGTGGTACGACTTTTTTCTTTATGCCACCGCTTCGGCGCTGGTCTTCGCCAAGCTGTTCTTTCCCTCGTTCGATCCCGTGGTCGGCACCATCGCGGCGTTCGGCAGTTTTGCGGTCGGCTATCTGGCACGGCCTTTCGGCGCCGTGTTTTTCGGGCACTTTGGCGATCGTATCGGACGTAAGGCGACGCTCGTCGCGACGCTGACGATCATGGGCGTCAGCACCTTCGTGATCGGCCTGCTGCCCACCTACGCCTCGATTGGCGTGTGGGCGCCGATCCTGCTGGTGGCGATGCGCTTCATGCAAGGGCTCGGCGTCGGCGGCGAATGGGGCGGCGCGGTGCTGATGGTGGTGGAAACGGCGCCGGCCACGAAGCGGGGCTTTTTCGGCGCGTTTCCGCAATTGGGCGTGCCGCTCGGGCTGATGCTGTCGACCGCGGTGTTCAAAACTGTGTCGAGCATGCCGTCGGACGCATTCTATGCATGGGGATGGCGCCTGCCGTTCCTGCTGAGCGTCGCGCTGATCGCGATCGGCCTGTTCATCCGCCTGCGCGTCATGGAGTCACCGGTATTCGAACAGATCAAGGCGAGCAAGCAGGTCGTGAAGGCGCCGCTGATCGAATTGCTGCGCCGGCATCCGAAAGACCTGGTGCTGACGATCGGCACGCGCTTCGCCGTCGACATCACCTTCAATGTGATCAACGTGTTCGTGCTGGTGTACGGAACGACGCGGCTTGGCTTGTCGCGTGGACTACTGCTGAACGCCATCATTGTGGGCTGCGCGTTTGCGCTGATTACGCTGCCGCTGTTCGGCAAACTGTCGGACGCGATCGGACGCCGGACCGTGTTCATGCTCGGCGCGGTGTTCGTCGCGATCTATGGATTCGCGTTCTTTCCGCTCATCGAGACCCGCAATCCGACCTTGATTTTCGTGGCGTACGTCTGCGGTATCGCGTTGAGTCAGGCGTCCGTGTACGGCGTGCAATCGACGTGGTTTGCGGAACTGTTCGGCACGCGGGTGCGCTATACGGGCGCTTCGCTGCCGTATCAGATCGCCGGCATCATCACGTCAGGACCGACGCCGCTGATCGCCACCTATCTGTTCGCGACCTATGGCCAGACGCTGCCCATTTCGATCTATATCGCGGCGACAGGGGTGCTGAGCCTGCTGTGCGCGTTTTTCCTCGCGGAGACTTTCAGGCGGGATCTGTCGGCGGAGCCGGAAGGTGAGGGGGCCGCAGCGCCTGGCGCCCATGTGTCCGGTCACTCACCGCATCCCCTGTCGCGCTGAGCGCAAGTCAGTCCAGCATAACGTCGTGTATGAGCCGGCCTCCTCACCGACATGACACCGGCGCGGCCATCGCAACATCCGCGGCCTGTGCTGGATCTGAGTACCGTCCGGCACGCTGCCGGATCGCTTCAGTCCTGCGCCGATGTTGCACGGGTGCGGCGGCAGCCGGTGGCGCTGTGCGCGCACGCGGCCACGCCGCGCGTCGGCAAGCCATCGCGCGGGGCGCGCGGTGTGTTGGTCAGGGTGCCGTCACGACGCGGTAGTAGACGCCGTTCGCGCCATACGAGGGCTTGAACCACGTATTGCCGCAGAGATAGTACGTGCCGCCCTGGACGGCGGGCGTGATGCAGCCGGCGGGCAGCGTCGCGTAGATCGCGCCCATCGCGAAGCTGGAACTGGACTGCGGCGGAGGTGCCGCGGTCGCCGCACCGGCGACGTAGCCGGCGTTGTAGGCGTTCGTCGAGTTCGCGGCGGCATAGCCACTGTCGGACGCCTACGTGCTGCAGCCCGGCAAGATGGTCTATGAAATCAAGCCGAAGGACGTCGACAAAGGCCGCGCGCTGCGCGCCTTTCTCGACGAACCGC
>NZ_JACFYJ010000175.1:0-8464 GCF_037126505.1 Paraburkholderia bengalensis | reverse complement strand
GAAGTACAGGCTGTCGGCGTCGGGCACGTCGCGCAGCTGCTCGCGCGTGATGTCGCCCGCGCCCGCACGCTCCACCTTGATCACGTCCGCGCCGAACCACGCCAGCAGCTGCGTGCAGGTCGGCCCCGACTGCACATGCGTGAAATCGAGAATGCGCACACCGTCGAGTGCTTTGCCCATGCTACGTCTCCCATCATCGTTGAATGCCGTTCGCCGCCGACGTCGTTCGCACTGCCGGACCTTGGCCGGCCGACTTGGAACGCGTCTGATATGTGATATATCGTATTTACAGCCTGGTATTTGAGCAAGCTTTTTCCCGGCTTTTTCGGCGGGGATAAACCCTTATGGGCAAGGCCGCTACTCTGCGGGTGCTGAAGTGGCCGCACGGCGGACTTGTCGCATGAACGGCCTTGTTTGTCCGGCGCGCGCCGCGTGTCTGCGCGGTAGCCACGTGGCGCAGGCGATGTCGTCGCGTTTCATGTCCTGCGGTGGGCATCCGCCATGCGGTTTGTTTCGCGTTGACACCGCCATCGGCGCTGACATTCGCAATCGGCCCACGCGAAACACGCGTCACCGTCGTGTTTCACGTCTTGCGGCGAGCATTCGCAATGCGGTTTGCCATGCCCGTGCGCCGGCATCGCGCGATACGTCTCGCCACGCGGATGCCAGCAAGGAAGGGAGCGAACGGGATGGCGGCTATGCGCGCACGAGCCGGAACGGCACGAAGGGCGATATCCCTATGCTGACTGCGGTCCGATCACCGCAAAGGCGGCCCCGCGCGCAGCCGCGATTGCCGCAGCCTCGGTAGCGAACACCGTGTGATCGACGACCTGCTGGAATGGCAGGACATGGACGGGCGCCTCGGCGCCATCGTCGAGCATGCGCACGCATGCAAACGCAGCCCAGCCGCCGTTATGGATGAACTGCATGGCCGACAGTTCGAGTTGATACGGTCCAAAGGTTTCTACACGCATCGATGTTCTCCGTGCTGAGCGCCAGGATGGCGCTCGACGTGATATGAACTGCGCGAGTGCAGGGCGGCATGCACCGCCCTGGCCACAACCCGGAACAACAACGATCAGGCGCCGACGCGCGCCTCGAGTTCCGCGATGCGTTTGCGCAGAGTGCGGTCTTCCTGGAAGCGCGCGGTCTCGTCGCGGATCACCGCGACGATGCCCGTCAGTTCGCGCTCGTCCGAATACAACAGTGCAACCGTGAAAGCGATCGACAGCGCGCGGCCATCCTTGTGCAGCGCGGGCACGCGCAGCAGATCGTTGCCATAGCGCGTCTGTCCCGTCGCCATGGTCTTTTCGTAGCCTTCCCAATGACGCCCGCGCAGACGCTCGGGAATGATGAGATCGAGCGACTGGCCAAGCGCTTCTTCCTGCGTGAAGCCGAAGATGCGCTGCGCCGCGGGATTCCACAGCGTGATCGCGCCGTGCTTGTCGGAGATCACGACGGCATCGCCGATCACGTTCACCAGTTGTTGAAAGTCGATGGCTGCTTGCATATAGGGGCTCGTGTGTAATTGGGCTCGCTGCCGCTCAGTGAAAAACAGCGCCGCGGGGGCGCTGTATCCGGTTGGGCTCCGTCGCACGGTGCAATGCGACGGAGCCCGTCGATATACGCCTGCCTCGCCTGTTACACCACCTTCGCTTCCTTCAGGTTCGCGATCTGCTCGAAGCTGTAGCCGAGACCCTTGAGCACTTCTTCCGTGTGCTCGCCGAGCAGCGGCGAACCGGTGATTTCAGGCTTCATGTCCGAGAACTTGATCGGGCTGCCGACCGTCAGGTACTTGCCGCGTGCCTTGTGGTCCACTTCGACGATCGTGCCGCTCTTGCGCAGCGACTCGTCGTTGGCGATTTCCTTCATCGACAGAACGGGCGAGCACGGAATGTCGAACTTGCGCAGGATATCGACGGCTTCGAACTTGGTCTTGTCGGCGAGCCATTGTTCGATCGTATTGAAGATGTCGAAAATATGCGGCTGACGTGCCTGTGCCGTCTTGTAGTTCGGATCGTCGATCCATTCCGGCTTGCCGATGGCGCGGCAGATCGGTTCCCACGCGTGGCCCTGGATCGTGAAATAGATGTACGCGTTCGGGTCCGTCTCCCAGCCCTTGCACTTGAGCACCCAGCCAGGCTGGCCGCCGCCGCCCGCATTGCCGCCGCGCGGCACGACATCGGTGAACTCGCCGTGCGGATACTGCGGATACTCTTCGAGGTAGCCGACGCGATCCAGACGCTGCTGGTCGCGAAGCTTCACGCGGCACAGGTTGATCACGCTGTCCTGCATCGACACGGCCACCTTCTGACCCTTGCCCGTCTTGTCGCGGCCGATCAGCGCCGTGAGAATGCCGATGGCGAGGTGCATGCCCGTGTTGCTGTCGCCGAGCGCCGCTGCGCTCACAGTCGGCGGGCCGTCCCAGAAGCCCGTCGTCGAAGCCGCGCCGCCTGCGCACTGCGCGACGTTTTCATAGACCTTCAGGTCGTCGTAATGGTGGCCGTCGCTGAAGCCCTTCACGGACGCGACGATCATCTTCGGGTTCAGCTCGTTGATGCGCTCCCACGTGAAGCCCATGCGATCCAATGCGCCGGGCGCGAAGTTCTCAACCAGCACGTCCGATTCCTTGATCAGCTTCTCGAGCACTTCCTTGCCTTCCTGCGTCTTCGTGTCGAGCGTCAGCGAACGCTTGTTGCTGTTGAGCATCGTGAAGTACAGCGCGTCGGCGTCGGGAATGTCGCGCAACTGGTTGCGCGTCACGTCGCCCGCGCCGGGACGTTCGACCTTGATCACATCCGCGCCGAACCAGGCAAGCAACTGGGTGCACGCAGGACCCGCCTGAACATGCGTGAAGTCGATGATCTTGACGCCTTCGAGTGGTTTGCTCACTTTTGTATCTCCGTGTTGGGCTGATGTCATTACTTTTTCATTGCCGCGCTTTGCGGGTTCAGATTGGTCAGGCGTCCGCTTTCCGTGCCGGCTGCTTCGTCGATAACGGCGTTGATGAGCGTCGGCTTGCCGGATGCGATGGCCTCCTTCAGTGCCTTGTCGAGTTCTTCGGGCGTCGTCACGTTGTAGCCGATGCCGCCGAAGGCTTCGATCATCTTGTCGTAGCGCGCGTCCTTGACGAACACGGTCGGCGCGACGTCCTTGCCGCCCGTCGGGTTCACGTCGGTGCCGCGATACACGCCGTTGTTGTTGAAAATCACCGTGCACACGGGCAGCTCATAGCGGCAGATGGTTTCGAGTTCCATGCCGCTGAAGCCGAACGCGCTGTCGCCTTCGATCGCCAGCACCTGCTTGCCGCTCGTCACGGCTGCGCCGATCGCGAAGCCCATGCCGATGCCCATCACACCCCACGTGCCTGAATCGAAGCGCTTGCGCGGCTGGTACATGTCGATGATGGCGCGCGCGTAGTCGAGCGTGTTCGCGCCTTCATTGACGACGTTGATGTCCGGGTTCGCCTTCACCACGTCGCGCAGCACGCGCAGCGCGCTGTGGAAGTTCATCGGCGACGGATTCTTCGCGAGCGTCGCGGCCATCTTTTGCAGGTTCGTATTCTTCTTCTCGCTGACGGCGTCGAGCCATTCCTTCGGCGGCTGCGGGAAGTTCTCGCCGACCTGATCGACGAGCGATGCGACACACGAACCGATATCGCCGACGATAGGCGCCGCGATCGCGACGTTGCTGTCCATCTCTTGCGCGGAGATATCGATCTGCACGAACTGCTTCGGCTTGCCCCACGTTTTGCCCTTGCCGTGCGACAGCAGCCAGTTCAGGCGCGCGCCGATCAGCACGACGACATCCGACTCCGCGAGCACGAACGAACGCGCAGCCGAGGCCGATTGTTCGTGCGTGTCGGGCAGCAGGCCCTTGGCCATCGACATCGGCAGGTACGGAATACCCGTCTTCTCGATGAACGCGCGGATTTCCTTGTCGGCCTGCGCGTATGCAGCGCCCTTGCCGAGCAGCACCAGCGGGCGCTTGGCGTTCTTCAGCAGATCGATGGCGCGCTTGACGGAATCGGGCGCGGGCAGTTGGCGCGGCGCGGCGTCGATCACGCGGACGATGGATTGCTGTGCCTTCACGGCGTCGATGGTTTGCGACAGGAGCTTCGCGGGCAGATCCAGATACACGCCGCCCGGACGGCCCGACACGGCTGCGCGAATCGCGCGCGCCACGCCGATGCCGATGTCCTCTGCGTGCAGCACGCGGTACGCCGCCTTCGCGTAGGGCTTCGCTGCGTTCAGCTGATCCATCTCTTCGTAGTCGCCTTGCTGCAGGTCGACGATTTCACGCTCGCTCGATCCGCTGATCAGGATCATCGGGAAGCAGTTCGTCGTCGCGTTGGCGAGCGCCGTCAGACCGTTCAGGAAGCCCGGCGCGGACACCGTCAGGCAAATGCCGGGCTTTTGCGTCATGTAGCCCGCGATCGCGGCGGCGTGGCCCGCGTGCTGCTCGTGACGGAAACCGATGAAGCGCATCCCTTCCGCTTGCGCGAGGCGCGCGAGGTCGGTGATTGGAATGCCGACCAGACCAAAAATCGTGTCGATGTCGTTCGCCTTCAGCGCGTCGATGACGAGGTGGAAGCCGTCCGTCGTTTGTTGTGCGTTCTGTTCAGCGGAATCCTGCGGTCTGATCTCAAGTACATCTGCCATGACGTCTCCTCCTTGGCCGGGTGTTGTGTGCGTCGTCGTGATATACAATATTCCAAACACAATATTAGTCAACGGGTTTTTGCAGGTGCCTGGCGATGCTGTTGCATCGCAAAAACGTCGTTTGAGCCTTGTGTCTGGAGGGTTTGGGCGCCTGGATCGTGCACTGCATCAAGCGTCCGTACGGGATAGTCCTGGGTCTTTTCGAGACCCGGGTGCTGGCTTAGTCGAGAAAATCGCAATGCGTCTCGACGTACAGCGCGAGATCGAGCGAATGCTGGCGCACCAGCGTCTCGACACGTTCGGTATCGCGCGCTTCGAGCGCCTCGACGATGCGCATGTGGTCCGCGATCGAACGCGACGCCCGGTCGCTCTGCGCGATCGTCATGCGCCGTATCGCGCGCACATGCATGAAGATGTTCTTGATCGTGTCGAGGATGATCTGCGAGCCGGATAGTTCGACGAGCGCCTGGTGAAACGCGATGTTCACCTCGGAGTATTCCTCGATGTGATCGGTCGGCGCGGCGTCGTTGAAGTGGTCGAACATCGCGCGCAGCTTCGCGATCTCGTCGTTCGACGCGCGCTGGGTGGCCAGCCGCGCCGCGACGCTTTCGAGCGCGGCCCACATGCAGATCATCTCGACGATCTCTTTCTTCGTCTTGCGCAGGATGTAGACGCCGCGGCGCGGCACGGTGCGCAAAAAGCCTTCCTGTTCGAGCAGCGTCATCGCCTCGCGCACGGGCGTACGGCTCACGCCGAGCGCCTCTGTCAATTCCTTCTCGTCCAGACGCACTTCCGCGCGCGAGTGATAGATGTCGGTGTTCGCGATCGCCTGCTTGAGTCGCGCGTACGCCTGATCGCGCAGCGAAGCCGTCGCGTTGATCGGTGTGAGATTCAGACTCAACGGGACCGCGCGGACGTTTTCTTGCGTGTCGGTGGACATGGTCGACGTGTCTCCTCGTTGTCGAAAACGGTGATGGCCGGGTCGGCGTTCGAGTCGCATCCGCGCACTCGTTCGGCCTTGTCAGCGCCGTCTTGCATATGTGCAATACTGTATATCACATATCTTATCGACACCACTTCTCCTGCACCCTAGGTATGCAGCGGTCTTTCCATAAACGTTGATTGATAGTTTTCTAAAAAAACTTTAACTATCGTGAATCGATCGACGCGCCTATCCTGTTTTCACGCAATCGATGAAACGGAGGGGATGATGCGCAACGCACACGATGAACACACGAGCCACTACGACCGCTCGATCGACGCGCAACTGTGCGCGTTCAATAGCGCATTCGCCGACCTCGGTCTGCGGTTCCGCTGGGATGCACAGACGCTGACGTCGCTGGCGGCAATCGACGGCGAGCATGCGCGCGTCGTCGCTTATCTGCAGGCGCACCAGCCGCACCTGCTCAACGCATACAGCGCGGAGTTTCTGAGCGCCGCGATTCTCGCGAAGAAGAGCGCGCATACGCCCGACGTGCTGCCGACGCGCGTGGATATACCCAACGACGGCGCACGCGCAAGCCGTTCGACGGGCTTCTCGTTCTCGCAGTACTTCGGAGACGACGGCGTGCCTGCTCTCGCAGGCGCCTGAGCGGCCCGCCGCGACCACGAAGCAGGCTCTGAAAAGTCTCCCGCGCGTTCATGCGCGGGAGACTTTTTTATTGGTATTTGGCGATGCGACGAACGCAAAGCACGCCAACGTCGCCGCCAACGCCATCGTCATCGCCGTTCACACGATGAAAAACAAGAAGCGGCGCATTGCCACCATCTGGCCATGCGCCGCTTCTGCTGTCATCCGTCATCCTGCCGCTGCGCGGCAGCGCGTCTTCACTCGCCCGAACTGGCGCTCAAGCGCGATGCGTTAGCCGACGATGCCGCCGCCGAAGTGCCCGACTCGATCCAGCGCGCGCGCATGGGCGCCAGCACGAATTTCGCCGACACGCCCGCCGCAATCGTGATCACAGCCGACACGATGAACACGAGGCTCCAGCCGCCCGCGCCCGACAACACCGACGCAATCGGCACCAGCAAGGCCGCCGTGCCCTTCGCGGTGTACAGCGTGCCGGCATTGGCCGCTGCGTACTTGCTGCCAAACGTATCCGCGCAGATCGCCGGGAAGATCGAGAAGATCTCGCCCCAGAACAGGAAGATCAGCGCCGCGAAGGTCATGAACGCGTACGGGTTCTGGCCGTAATGCATCATGCCGAGCAGCGCGAGCCCCTCGCCGATGAAGATCGCGAACATCGTGTTCTCACGGCCGATCTTGTCCGAGATGAAGCCGCACAGGGGACGCGTGAAGCCGTTGCAGATGTTGTCGATGGACAGTGTCATCGTCAGCAGGGGCAGCGTCATGCCGAACATCGTCATCGGCAGCTTGGCGAGACCCCAGTCCTTCGCGATGGGACCGATCTGCGCCGTGGCCATCAGGCCGCCCGCGGCCACCGCCACGAACGACACATAGATCAGCCAGAACACGGGCGTCTTGATCATCTGGCCCGGCGTGTAATCGACCTTGCTCACCGCGAACTTGCGCTTGATGCCTGCCGTTGCGCGCGTGACCGGCTTGTTCAGCAGCAGCGACAGCACGAAGATTGCCACGCCCTGCAAGATGCCGAAGAACAGGAACGTGTGCTCGTAGCCCTGCGACGAGATCATGTTGGCGATCGGAATCACCGTCACCGCCGCACCCGCGCCGAAACCCGCCGCCGTCAAACCGGCTGCGAGACCGCGCTTGTCCGGAAACCATTTCAACGCATTGCCGACACACGTGCCGTACACGCCGCCCGCGCCGATGCCGGCGACGACCGAGCCGATATACAACTCTGTCAACGTGGTCGCGTGCGAGAACAGCATCCACGCGAGACCCGCGCAGATCGCGCCACCTGCCACGACGGGACGCGGACCGAAGCGGTCGACGAGCCATCCTTCGACGGGCACGAGCCACGTCTCGGTCAGAATGAAGATCGAGAAAGCCAGCTGAATCGATGCTTCGCCCCAATGGTGCCGCGCGTTCATCGGCGCGACAAAGAGCGTCCATGCATACTGAAGGTTAGCGACGAGCGCCATGCACAGCATGCCGATCACCAGCTGACTCCAACGGTTCGCGAAAAGACCGCTTCCCGTCGCCTGTCGGGTATTTCCATTCATGAGCAACGTCTCCGCTTTTCTAATGTGTTCGATGCCGGATGCGCATGACACGACGCGCCGCCTGCATCCGCCTTACTCGTACTTCTTCTACCCGGCGTTGGGGACCTTTCGACAGACCTGCGTAGTTAACCATTCAAACAGGTTGCGGTCTTTACATTTTTATTCCAACGGCCTGCGGATTAACCCGAATGCATCGTCTTTCAGGGGCAAACGCGCGCGTTAACCCTGAGTCGCAATGCTGATCGGGCGAACCCATCGTAAGGTCGCGTGCGCAATTGCGAATAATTAAAGTTACTTATCGAATGGATTCGCTATCGTTTATAGATGCGATGGCGTGGGACGCGCAGAGGAGCTTGCCGCTTGGCAATGAGGGAAGATGCGGACATCCCCGGAGTGGGATGTCCGCAGTCAATCGTGTAAACGGTCTGGAAAAAAGGGCGCGCCTTCTTCAGTCAAGAAAGTCGCAGTTGGCTTCGATGAACGCGGCGAGATCGAGCGAATGCTGACGCGTCAGCCGCTCGGCGAGTTCGGTATCGCGCTTTTCGAGCGCCTCGATAATGCGCAGATGGTCGACGATCGAGCGCGACGCGCGGTCGCTCTGCGAAATCGTCATGCGGCGAATCGCGCGCACGTGGATGAAGATGTTCTTGATCGTG
>NZ_JACFYJ010000174.1:0-8484 GCF_037126505.1 Paraburkholderia bengalensis | reverse complement strand
GTCCGCTCCCGCCCCCGCGCCGCGCGCTGCCGCTGCTTCGGCGCCGCCCGCCGGCCCCGTGCAGAACATCGTGCTCGTGCATGGCGCGTTCGTCGACGGCTCGAGCTGGAACGGCGTGATCGCGCGGCTGCAGAAGAAGGGCTATCGCGTCGCGTCGGTGCAGATTCCGCTGACCTCGCTCGCCGACGACGTCGCCGCCACCAAACGCGTGCTCGCTCAACTGTCCGGCCCGACCGTGCTGGTCGGCCATTCGTGGGGCGGCGTCGTGATCACGGAGGCGGGCTCGGGACCGGACGCGTCGAAGGTGACGGGGCTTGTCTACGTGGCGGCCATCGCGCCGGACATCGGCGAGTCGGCCGTCGACATTCTCAAGCGCGGCCCGCAGATGCCCGCCGGCTCGGCGATGACGAAGGACAGCACGGGCTTCCTATGGCTCGACCCCGCCCGCTACCACGCCGACTTCGCCGCCGACGTGCCCGAAAACCTGACGCGCGTGCTGGTCGCCGCGCAGCAGCCGATCGCGAGCAAGAATTTCGAGGAGCGCGCGACGCAGGCCGCGTGGCGCTACAAGCCGTCGTTCTACATCGTCACGACGCGCGACCGCGCGGTGTCGCCGGAAATCCAGCGCTGGATGGCGCATCGCATCGGCGCGACCATCATCGAGACGCCGTCGAGCCACCTGTTGCCCGTGGCGCACGCGGGCGCGACGGCGGACGCGATTGACCGCGCGGCGAGGGAGTTCGGCAAGGAATAGCGGCGGCGCCCGCAGCGGGAAACACAGCGCGGCGCGCTTCGTCGAAATCAGCGCGACCGCTCCGCACGCCGTCGCGACCTCACGCCGGCAACGCCGCCGCCTCGCCCTCGGGAATCCGCGCGAGCCGCGCCACCGGCGACATCGCGATGATGGCCGCCTGCACGGCAAAGCCGAGCGCCGCCACGACGAGGCACGCATCCATGCCGAAACGCGCACTGATGGCGGCGCCAAGCAGCGCGCCGAGCGGCCGCGCACCGTAAGTGGCCGTGCTGTTGAGCGCCGACACGCGGCCCATCATGCCGGCGGGCGTGATCGCCTGGCGCAGCGTCGTCGAGCCGACCGTCCACAGGATCGGGCCCGCGCCGAGCAGAAAGAAGCTCGCCGCTGCGAGCCAGAACGACGGCACGATAAGCGTCGCGACCATCGCCAGCGAGGCGGCCAGTCCGCAGAACGGCCCCACCGTCAGCGTGCGCCCGAACGTCACCCGCCGCGCGACGCAAGGCGCGGCAAGCGCGCCGCACACCATGCCGACGCCGTACGCGCCGAGCGTCGCGCCGACGGCCGACGCGCTCATCCCCAGCCGATGCACTGCGTACGGCACATACACCGCGTGCAGCGTAAAAAAGCCGACGTTGAAAAACACGGCCGTCGCGAGCATCGGACGCAGCAGCGCGTCGCGGTACACGAAACGCGCGCCGTCGCGCAGTTCCAGCATGAAGTGGCGCGCGGCGGACACGGCGCGTGGCGGCTCGCGCAACCCGGCCAGCAACGCGGCCGCGAGCGCCGACAGCGCTGCCGCGCATCCATAGGCCCAGCCCGCGCCGATCCAGCCGACCAGCAGCCCGCCCACAGCCGGCCCCGCCGAATACGCGACGCTGCGCGCGAGTTCGACGCGACCGTTGGCGGCGGCAAGCAGATCGCGCGACACCAACGCGGGCACGAGCGCGGGCGCGGCGACGCTGTACGCGACCGTGCCCGTCGCGCCGACAAAGCCGAGCACGGCGAGCAGCGGCAGCGTCAACGCATGCGACAGCACGAGCAGCAGCACGCCTGCCATCGCGAGCGCGCGCACGCCTTCGGAGACGGCCATCAGCGCGCGGCGCGAACGGCGGTCGGCGAACACGCCAAGCGGTATCGACATTATCAGGAACGGCAAGGTCTGCGCGGTTTGCAGGAGCCCGGTGTCGCGCGCGCCGGCGTGCAGCATGAACACTGCGACGAGCGGCGCGGCCGCGAGGCTGATCTGTTCGGCGGACTGCGCGATCAGATTCGACCACGCGAGCCGCTGAAACGAAGCGGGCAATCCGTTGCGAAGAGAAGAGAAGCGGGAAAAGCGGGCACGCATCGGCGGCCTCCGTGAGTCGATGACGAAGACCTCATCATCACGATTTCACCCAGCCGATACGCCCCGCTTCTTGCTTTGTGATTCCTGCCGAAAAGAGCGTGCAGGCATCCGCTCAAGGCGCGTACGACGACGCCATGCCGCTTTCCAGCCCGTGCTCGAGCGTCGTGCGGAGGAGCGCGAGGCCGCGCGCGAGCGCATCGATCGAACTCGCGCCGCTCATGCAGACGCGGATGGCGTGCGGCGCGACGTTGCGGCCGATCAGGAAGCTGTCGGCCGTTTTCACGAGCACGCCTTCCTGGCGCAGCGCCGCCGCGAATTCGGCGCGCGCCAGGGCTCGGGCAGCGGCAGCCACAGAGGCGAACTGGTCGGCGCCTGCCGGTACGCGACGCCCCCGAGCGGCTGTCTCGCGATGCCATGCTCGGCATCGATGCGCGTGCGCTGCAGCGCGTTGAGCCGATCCATCTCGCCGCTGTCGATCCAGCGCGACACGACCTCGTCCATCAGCGGCGCCGTCATCCGCTGATGGACGAAGCCTTCTCCGCGCTCGATCCGCGGATCCGCACGGAAATCCAGGACCCGTTGCTGCAACTGCAGGCGACGCTGAACAAGACCATCGCGTTCACCACGCACGATCTGGATGAGGCGCTGTGCATCGGCAATCGCATCGCGATCCTGCGCGACGGCACGCTGGTGCAGGAAGGCACGCCGAACGAAATCCTCGCGAAACCCGCCGTCGATTACGTCGCCAGGTTCGTCGAGCGCCGATCCGGCGCGCATCGAGCGTCACGTTCGGCAGTCCGCCTGTGTGCGGATGAAGTAGCGCGGCAGGTAGAATGCACGCGATGAAGGCGTTCTTCGAGACATCGAAGAACGCCTTCGACGTTTGATGCATTGCGTTCGTCTGCGCTCGTATCCGCTTTAAGCCGCTCCCATGAATCTCGAAAGCGTTCTCTTCTCCCAAGGTTTCGGTTCGCGCCGTCAGTGCCGCGCGTTGATCGCGGAAGGCCGCGTGTCGGTCGGCGGCGCGACGTTCGATGATCCCGACGCCGATGTCGCGACCGACGCGCTGGTGTTCGAGATCGACGGCATCGCATGGCCGTTTCGCGAGCGCGCGTACATCCTGCTCAACAAGCCGTCAGGTTATGAATGCTCGCGCGATCCGCAGCATCATCTGAGCGTCTTCAGCCTGCTGCCCGCCCAGTTCGCGACGCGCGGCGTGCAGTGCGTCGGCCGGCTCGATCAGGACACGACGGGCCTGCTGCTGCTCTCCGACGATGGTCAGTTCGTCCATGCGTACACGTCGCCCAAGCGCAAGGTGCCGAAGGTCTATCTCGCGACGACCCGTCATCCTCTCGACGACGCGCAGCTCGCCGCGCTGCGCGAAGGCGTGCTGCTGCACGGCGAGACCAGACCCATTGCTGCCGTCGCGGCCCATGCGCGCAGCGCCAACGAACTGGAACTGACCGTGCTGGAAGGCAAATACCATCAGGTCAAGCGGATGGTGGCGGCGGCGGGCAACCGCGTCGAGGCGTTGCATCGCGAGCGCGTCGGCGGGCTCGCGCTGCCCCCCACGCTCGCTCCCGGCCAATGGCAATGGCTCGACGAGGCCAGCCTCGGATTGTTACGTGGGTAAGCGGGCAAGCGGGTAAGCGGGCAAGCGACTGACGCTTCCGGCCTGCCGCCCGCACGGCTGCCAAGCGATGGAGACTGCGTGGGATTCCGAACGAAATCCGCCTGAAACGCCTTGTCTGGCGCTGCGTCGCAGCATGCTTGCGCCGAACGCCCGTCCTATACTCTGCTTAACAAACGATTACAAAGCAGGCAAGGAGGAGCGCCATGGTTACCTACGGAAACCTCGGGGTTTCATACGGAATGGTCGCAATCGTCTGTCTCGCGTTTTTGCTGGTCGGTGGCGTCGCGGCCATCATGCATGTCCGGCATCGGTATGAGCCGAGCCTGATCGCGGCGCTGATCGGCGCATTCTGCTGTTTCCTCCTGCTGGAGGCGCTCCCGGCCATCACCTGAGCGGCAAGCGATCCCGCAATTGGCTTGCGCCCGCGTTCAGGTTCGCCCGGGGCGCGCGAGCGTGCGCAGAAAGTCGTCGACGTCCGGAAAGCGCAGCCTCATGCGCAGTTCGCGCTTGAGCCGCGTGTTGATTAGACGCCGCGATTCACGCATGAACGACAGCATCATCGGCCCGAGTTGCTGCTCTGCCTGCGCGCGTGCGATGCGCGGCGCGCGCTCGACGCCGAACACGTCGGCCACCCTGTCGAAGTATTCGCCCATTTTCAGCGTCGTGTCGTCCGATGCGTGGATCACGCGCGACGGACGGCCGTGCGTCGCCATGCGCAGCAGGATGGCGGCGAGGTCGTCGGCGTGGATGTGATTCGTGTAGACGTCGTCGGCATCGACGAGCGCGGGCGTGCGCTTCTCCAACCGTGCAAGCGGCAGACGGTTGGCGGCGTAGATGCCCGGGATGCGAGCGATGCAGGCGGTCAACGTGCGCCGCGCGGCCGCACGCCGCAATTGTGTTTCCGCCGATACGCGGCGCTTCGCGCGCTCATTGGCGGGCGCGACGGGGCGCGTCTCGTCGAGCCACGCGCCGCCGCAATCGCCATAGACGCCCGTCGTGCTGGCATAGACGACGCGCACCCGCGCGTGGCCGGCGTGGCGAGGCGGCTGCCCCCCGTCGGGTACAATAGCGGATGCTTTGCGGGCGCGAATGCCTTGCTGCGCGCGTCTGAGCCGCCCCGTGCCGATCTGCCGGGCACGACGGATGCGCGGCGCGCCCAGGGTGGCGATCAGCGCGCGTGTGCGCAGGTCGTCGTCGCCGGTCTTTTGCGGGGGCGCGAGATGCAGCACGGTGGGCGCGAGGCGGGCAATCCGCGCGAGACTCGCGCGCGCGTCGAGGTCCCCGACAATCGGCGTGACGCCCGCCGCGCGCAATTCGTCGCGGCGCTCGGCGTGATGCGTCAGCGCATACAGACGCGCGCGTCGTTGCAGTTGCCGCACGCAGCGCATGCCGACATCGCCGCAACCGACGATCAGCACGCGCGGCCTGCGCAAATTTCGTGTCGCTTTCATCGTGGACGCATTGTAGCCGCGATCCACGACACGCATAGGTTACCGATTTCCAGCATCCGAACATTGAACGACATATGGCATTTAACGTAACGCTCCGGCAAAGCGGCCGGCAGTTTCAGGTAGAACCCGACGAACCCGTGCTGACGGCCGCCCTTCGCCAGGGCGTCGGCCTGCCGTATGGCTGCAAGAACGGCGCCTGCGGTTCGTGCAAGGGCACCGTCGTCGCGGGCCAAGTCGAGCAGCGCGCGCATTCGTCGTCGGCGCTGTCGAACGACGAGAAGACGCGCGGCATGGCTCTTTTGTGCTGCGCGACGGCCTGCACGGATCTCGAAGTCGATATCCGCGAAGTGACGGGCATCGGCGACGTGCAGGTCAAAAAGCTGCCCTGCCGTGTCAACGCCATCGAGCGCAAAGCCGACGACGTCGTCGTGCTGAAGCTGCAGTTGCCCGCGAACGAACGCCTGCAGTACATGGCCGGCCAATACCTCGAGTTCATCCTGAAGGACGGCAAGCGCCGCAGCTACTCGATGGCGAATGCGCCGCATACGGAAGGCCCGATCGAGCTGCACATCCGCCACATGCCCGGTGGCGCGTTCACTGATCACGTCTTCAACACGATGAAAGAGCGCGACATCCTGCGCTTCGAGGCGCCTCTCGGCACGTTCTTCCTGCGCGAAGAGTCGGACAAGCCGATCGTGCTGCTCGCGTCGGGTACGGGCTTCGCGCCGCTGAAGGCGATCGTCGAGCATGCCGTGTTCAAGAACATCACGCGCCCAATGACGCTGTACTGGGGCGCGCGCCGCAAGAAAGATCTGTACATGATCGAACTCGCCGAGCAATGGGCGCGCGAAATTCCGAACTTCAAGTTCGTGCCGGTTCTCTCCGAGCCGGATGCGGACGACGCATGGACGGGCCGCACGGGCTTCGTTCATCGCGCCGTCATCGAAGACCTGCCAGACTTGTCGGCGTATCAGGTGTACGCGTGCGGTGCGCCCGTGATGGTCGAGTCGGCGCAGCGCGATTTCACGCAGCATCATCGCCTGCCGGAAGACGAGTTCTACGCGGATTCGTTCACGAGCGCAGCCGATCTCGCGAATCCCGTCTGATCGTTGCGCATTCACGTTTCAAACGATCAGTCGGCCGGCAACGCGTAAAAACGTACAAATTGCAGGTTTACACGGGCGCCGGCCTTGTCGTATTCTTTCGCGCATGAATCGCATCCTGTCCGAACTTCGACGTCGCCGCTCGCTGCTCCCTTAGGGGCGCCGCTGGCTTCGTCACGGATTCGCGCGGACAACGCGCAGGCAGTTCGAATCATGAAAGCCACGGCATGCCGTGGCTTTTTGTATTTCTGCCGTCCCCGTCGCACCTTCTTCTTTCCGTTGCTGGGCCATATCGTCCGAGGCGGTTTTTCATCCCTGTTTGCCTGGAGCCTGTAGCCATGAACTTCAATGAGTATCCGATCGATTCGCTGATGTACATCACGAACCGGCCCGAAATCGTTTTCACGCACGGCAAGGGCTCGTGGCTCTACGACAATACCGGCAAGCGATATCTGGATTTCATTCAGGGCTGGGCCGTCAACAGCCTCGGCCATTGCAACGACGGCGTGGTCGAAGCGCTCACGCAGCAGGCGCGCACGCTGATCAATCCGTCGCCGGCGTTCTATAACGAGCCAATGGCGAAGCTCGCGCGCCTGCTCACGCAACACAGCTGCTTCGACAAGGTGTTCTTCACGAACAGCGGGGCCGAAGCGAACGAAGGCGCAATCAAGCTCGCGCGCAAATACGGCAAGAAGTTCAAGAACGGCGCATACGAGATCATCACTTTCGACCACAGCTTTCACGGCCGCACGCTCGCGACGATGTCGGCGAGCGGCAAGCCGGGCTGGGACACGATCTACGCGCCGCAAGTCCCCGGCTTCCCGAAAGCGGAGCTGAACGACATCGCGTCTGTCGAGAAGCTGATCACCGACAAAACGATCGCCGTGATGCTCGAGCCGATCCAGGGCGAAGGCGGCGTCATCCCGGCGTCGCGCGAATTCATGCAGCAACTGCGCGAGCTGACGACGAAGCACAACCTGCTCCTCATCGTCGACGAAGTGCAAAGCGGCTGCGGCCGCGCGGGCACGCTGTTCGCGTACGAGCTGTCGGGCATCGAGCCGGACGTGATGACGCTCGCGAAGGGCATCGGAAGCGGCGTGCCGCTCGGCGCGCTGCTGTGCAAGAAGCACGTCGAAGTGTTCGAAGCGGGCGATCAGGGCGGCACGTACAACGGCAATCCGTTGATGACGGCAGCAGGCTACTCAGTGATCTCGCAGCTGACGGCGCCGGGTTTTCTCGAAGGCGTGAAGGCGCGCGGCGAGTATCTGCGCACGAAGCTGCTCGAACTATCGGACGAGCGCGGTTTCGAGGGCGAGCGCGGCGAAGGCCTGCTGCGCGCGTTGCTCCTCGGCAAGGACATCGGCAACCAGATCGTCGAGAAGGCGCGCCTGATGCAGCCGGACGGCCTGCTGCTGAACGCAGCCCGTCCGAACCTGCTGCGCTTCATGCCCGCGCTCAATGTGACGACGCAAGAGATCGACCAGATGATGTCGATGCTGCGCTCGATCCTGGACACGCTGTGAGCAACGCGGCTTCCCTGTCGATCCGCGTGTTCGCCGCTGCCGATACGGACGCGGTGATCGCGCTGTGGCTCGAAGCGTTTCCCGAGTACAGGGACGCGACGCGGCCGCAGCGCAATCCGCATCTGTCGATCAGGAACAAGCTCGCGACACAGCCGGAACTGTTCTTCGTCGCGGTGAAGGACGGCCGTGTGGTCGGCACGGTGATGGCCGGATACGACGGGCATCGCGGGTGGATGTACTCGCTCGCGGTCTGCTCGCGTGAGCGGCGTCACGGGATCGGCACGCAGTTGGTGCGGCATGCCGAGGCGGCGCTGACGGTTATCGGCTGCCCGAAGGTCAACCTCCAGGTGCTGAGCGCGAAAGAAGACGTGCGCGGTTTCTACGAGGCGCTCGGGTATCGTGCCGATGCTGTGATCAGTCTTGGAAAGCGGTTGGGCGAGTTCGCCTGACGCGCCGATAAAACGCTCGTCAATAAAAAAGCCGCATGCTCTCGCATGCGGCTTTTTTTCATCGTCAGCGCGTCACTCGCCCAGATAGGCCGCCCGCACCTTCGGATCATCGAGCATGTGCTTGGCATCGCCCGACATCGTGATCATGCCCGAGTCCATCACATAGCCGCGATCCGCGGCCTGCAGCGCCAGCCGGGCATTCTGCTCGACCAGCATCACCGTGATG
>NZ_JACFYJ010000173.1:0-8500 GCF_037126505.1 Paraburkholderia bengalensis | reverse complement strand
CGAGCGGCGCGAGCGGCGCGCGCGCGGCAGGCGCGTGCCCGTTCTGCGCGCCGCAGATGCGCGCGAGCGCCGTCCACGACAGCGGCCTCATCGAGAGGCGAGTCACCCCATCTCGCTCGCGCAGCCCGCCTGGCAGCGCGTCGAGCGTCATGACGAAGGCCTGCTTTTCGCCGTGCGTCGACGGCGGCTGACCCATTTGCGCGAAGCGATAGTCGATGCACACCGGCGATCTCGCGTCGGACGGCAACGTCGTGACGCCGAGCTTTTTCAGCAACTCGCAGAGGGCCTGGCGGTCCTCGTAGGTATCCACATCGACGATGGCCCAGCGCTGCGTCGGGTTCGGCCACTCATGCCGCTCGATCGTAAATGGCGCATGAAAGGCGACGCACACGCCGACGTTCTCGCCGGCGAGGATCGTGATGTCGCCACCCATCTTTTGCGCGACGACGCGGCACAGCGCGAGATCGGGATGCTCGTGCGGATCGGCTGCTTCCGCCAGCGCGCGGTCCGCGCGGGCGCCTTGCGGATCGTCGGATATGGGCGGCGCGTCGTTGATGCCGATCACGACGCGCTGCGCGCCCGCGCTCAGCGACTCCGCGCGCGCCGTGAGCGTGACGGTGCCCGCGTCCGATGTTTCCAGCGCGTACGCGAGCAGCATGAAGACGATCTGTCCGAAGCGGGCTGGATCGGCAAGCAGGGCAGCCGCGACGGAACGGTCAATGCATGTCTGCAGCGTGGATTGCCGGCGCGCCGCAATAGGAGCGACGAGAAGCGCGACGCCGTCGATCAGTTCGCGAAGATCGACGGGCACCTCATCGAACACGATGGCGCGGCTTTCGGGCGTCGCGCTTTCCAGCGCGTCGTGAAGGACCAGTGCGAGTATTTCCATCGCGCGGCGCTGCGGACGGCATGTGGCGCCAACGTCGCCGACATTGACGATATCGAGGCTGTCGATCAGCGTCTGTATGGACGTCGAAAGTCTGTGCCGCGCGGTTTTCAGCGCGTCCGCGCATTCGTCGAACGCGGTGCTGCGCGCGGCGTCGGCGGCTTCTTGCCGCGCGCGGGCAACGCCGGCTTCGAGCGCGAGCCGGTCGTGCTGCGCGACATGCAGCATGGCGGCGAGGCGCGCGTTGTCGTGAATCAGCGCACGGCGGGTGTCGTCGGCGTGGACAGCGGCGCGCAGTGCGCGCGCCAAAAGCAGCAGCGCCGCGCCCGCGATGCCCGCGACAGGCTCGTGCCACGCCGCGAGCGAACCGCCCAGCGCCAGCGCGCCGATCGGCGCGCGGCGTCCGAACGTGCTCGCGAGCAGCGATGTCATGCCGGACAGACGCAGGCTCATTCGGGCAGACGTATCAGTCGATCAGCTTGTGCAGCGTCGCGAATTCGATCAGCGCCGCCAGCGATGACAGCCCCAGCTTTTCGAACAGCCGCGTTTTGTAAGTGCTCACTGTCTTGTCGCTCAGAAATAGCCGGCTCGCGATGTCCTTGTTGCTGACCCCGCGCGCCAGATACTGCAGCACTTCCATTTCGCGCGGCGACAGCGAGTCCAGACCGCTGCTCTTGCTGGTATGCAGCGCGTTCGCCGGAAAGCAATCGAAGCCGTGCAGCACAGAGCGCACGGCAGTGAGCATTTCGGACAAGTCGCGTACTTTGTTGACGTAGCCATTCGCGCCCGCCTGCTGGGTGTGCGATGACATCACGTGATCGGGCTTTCCGATCGCCATGAAGTTTCTTCAGGAGGGCTTGCTGTGAAGCGCGGGTGTCTGATTCATCGCGGCGAGCCGATGAGCGTGCGTGTCGATGTCACCGAAAGCGCGATCGAACGGATGCGCGGCCTGCTCGGACGCGAAGGCATCGATGCCGATTGCGCGCTGTGGATCGAGCCTTGCAGCGCAGTGCATACCTTTGGCATGCGCTTTCCGATCGACGTGCTGTTCATCGACAGGCGCGGCCGTGTGATGTCGATACATCGCAACGTGGGTCGCGCGCGCATGCGGTTCGGCTGGCGCGCGCGTGCCGCGCTGGAAATGCGCGCCGATGCGGCGCGAACCTTGCGCATCGATGTCGGCGATGCGCTTGCATGGCGAGCGCCGGCATGAAGCTGTGGATGAAGGGGCAGGGGATGACGGAGTTTCTCATCGTCGCGCCGTTGCTGCTGTTTTTCGGCTTCCTGAGCGTGCAGTTCGTGCTGCTGTATCAGGCGAAGGCGACGCTCGATGCCGCCGTGCTCGAAGCCGCGCGTGAAGGCGCCGTCAATCACGGCGCGATGGATGCGATGCAGGCGGGTCTCTCGCGCGGGCTCGCGCCGCTCTTTGCGCGTCACGCCGATGCGGCGGGCGTGCAGTCGGCGCAGCTTGCCGCACGACGCGCGGTGACGCAGACCGCATCGATCGACATCGTCAGCCCGACGCCAGCGATGCTGCGCGACTTCGCGCGTGCCCACTTCTATCCCGACGAAGGCGCGACGCACGACGAAATTCCCAACGACCTGCTGATGTATCGCGATACCGCGCTGGGCGCCGAATCGGGCGTCGATGTGCAGGGAGCGAATCTGCTGAAACTGCGCGTGCATTACTGCTTCGACCTGGTCGTCCCGGTTGCGAACAAGGTCCTGTACTACGCGACGAATGTGATCGGCAATGTCGCGGCCAACGGCGTGTTCCCGCGCGAGCCGGCGGATGCGGACGTCGATGCGTATGGTTCGCCGCGTCGGCCGGACAGCGTGTGCCGCACGACGCTCGCCGATGGGCTGCAACACCAGCATTGGCCCGTCGCGCTGGAGTCGGAAGCGATTGTGCGGATGCAGTCGCCGTTTCGCGCGCAGGCGGCGAGCGCGGGGATGCTGCCAAAGGCGCATCGATGAGAGGCGCCGCTTTGCTCGTGGCCTGCGTCGGGTGCGCGTGCATGTGCGCGTGCGTCGGCGTTGCTCGCGCGGCCAACGGCGTGGAGATGGTGATCGGCGGATTGAAGGAGAGCGTTGAAAGCGCTCCGCTGATCGTCGAGTTTGGCGGGCCGCAGGAGGCTCGCGGTGCGCGGTCGAAGGTGCTGGCGTGGACACCTCTCGTCGACGGCATAGCGGCGCGTATGGGCATCGACAGGGCGTTGCTGATGGCTGTCATCGACGTGGAATCAGGCGGCAATCCGTTTGCCGTTTCGCCGAAGGGCGCAAGGGGCCTGATGCAGCTGATGCCGCAAACGGGCGCGCAACACGGCGCGGACGATCTGTTCGATCCCGCGCAAAACGTGCTCGCGGGCACGCGCATGCTCGACACGCTGTTGACGAAATTCGGCGATGTGGCGCTCGCGCTCGCTGCCTACAACGCGGGAGAGGGCGCCGTGCGCAGGTATGGCGGCAAGGTGCCGCCATACGCGGAAACCCGCCAATACGTGCGGCGCGTAATGGAGCGCGCGACGTTGTACGAACGGTAGACGAAAAAAAAAGCCCGGAAGAACCGGGCTTCTAAAAGTCACTGCGTCCTCAACGAGAACGCAGCACCTGCAAAGGAATGACTTACGCTGCCAGCAGCGAGCGCAGCACGAACGGCAGGATACCGCCGTGCTTGTAGTAGTCGACTTCGATCGGCGTATCGATACGCAGCAGCACGGGGACGCGCTGATCCGAACCGTCCTTGCGATGGATCACCAGCGTGACTTCCTGTTGCGGCTTGAAGTCGTCGCCGAGGCCTTCGACGTCGTACGTTTCTTCGCCCGTGATGTTCAGCGACTGGACGCTGTCCGAGCCCTTGAACTGCAGCGGCAGAACGCCCATGCCGACCAGGTTCGAACGGTGAATACGCTCGAAGCTGCGTGCGACCACGGCCTTCACGCCGAGCAGTTGCGTGCCCTTGGCTGCCCAGTCACGCGACGAGCCCGTGCCGTACTCTTCGCCCGCGAACACGATGGTCGGCGTGCCGGCATCGATGTACTTCATGGCTGCGTCGTAGATCGACAGCTGTTCGCCGCTCGGCTGGTGAATCGTCAGGCCGCCTTCGACGCGCGTGCCGTCTGCCTTCGCCGGGATCATCAGGTTCTTGATGCGGACGTTCGCGAACGTGCCGCGCATCATCACGTCGTGGTTGCCGCGGCGCGAGCCGTAGCTGTTGAAGTCGGCCTTCTGCACGCCGTTTGCCTTCAGCCACTTGCCTGCGGGCGAATCTTCCTTGATCGAGCCAGCCGGCGAGATGTGGTCGGTCGTCACCGAGTCGCCGAAGATGCCCAGTGCGCGCGCGCCCTTCACAGCGGCGATGCTCGCAGCCGGCTCCATCGAGAACTCCTTGCCGAAGAACGGCGGCTCAGCAATGTACGTCGACTTCGGCCAGTCGTAGACCTGGCCTTCTTCGCCTTCGATCTTGCTCCACAGGTCGCCCTTCTTCGTGAGCTGCGAGTAGTTCGTGCGGAACGCGTCGGCGTCGAGCGCGAACTTGAGCAGCGCGTTGACTTCTTCGCTCGACGGCCAGATGTCGCCGAGGTAGATGTCGCGGCCGCCCGTACCTTTGCCGACGGGTTCCGTCATCAGGTCGCGCGTGATGGTGCCCGCGATCGCGTAAGCCACGACCAGCGGCGGCGAGGCCAGGAAGTTCGCGCGGATGTTCGGATGAATACGCGCTTCGAAGTTACGGTTGCCCGACAGCACGGCCGCCGCGACGATGTCGTTCTTCGTGATCGCTTCGTTCAGTTCCGGCGTCAGGTCGCCCGCGTTGCCGATACAGGTCGTGCAGCCGTAAGCGGCCAGCGTGAAGCCGAGCTTGTCGAGGTAGGGCAAGAGGCCCGTCTTCGTCAGATACTCGGTGACGATGCGCGATCCCGGCGCCAGCGACGTCTTGATGTGCGGCGCGACTTCCAGACCGGCTTCGACAGCCTTTTTCGCCAGCAGGCCGGCGGCGAGCAGCACGCTCGGGTTCGACGTGTTCGTGCACGACGTGATCGCGGCGATCAGGATGTCGCCGTTCTTCACGTTGACGCCGTTGCTCGTCGTGTATTGCGCGTCCAGATCGGCCGACTTCTTCGCGAAGCCGTTTTCGTTGACGGGCTTCGAGAACAGGTCCGTGAAGGTCGACTTCACGTTGGTGATCTCGATGCGGTCTTGCGGACGCTTCGGACCCGCCAGCGACGGCGCAACCGTGCCCAGATCGAGCGTGACGACCTTCGTGTAGTCGATGTCGCCTGCTTCGGGGATGCCGAACAGGTCTTGTGCCTTGAAGTAGTTCTCGAAGGCCGAGATTTCAGCGTCCGTGCGGCCCGTGCCCTTGAAGTAGTCGATCGTCTTTTCGTCGACGGGGAAGAAGCCCATCGTCGCGCCGTATTCGGGCGCCATGTTGCCGATCGTCGCGCGATCCGGCAGCGACAGCGAGCGCGTGCCTTCGCCGAAGAACTCCACGAACTTGCCGACGACCTTCTCTTTACGCAGCAGTTCGGTGATGGTCAGGACCAGGTCAGTCGCCGTCACGCCTTCGCGCAGCCTGCCCTTCAGGTGCACGCCGACCACGTCCGGCGTCAGGAAGTACACCGGCTGGCCGAGCATGCCCGCTTCCGCTTCGATGCCGCCCACGCCCCAGCCGACCACGCCGATGCCGTTGATCATCGTCGTGTGGCTGTCCGTGCCGACGAGCGTATCCGGGTAGTAGACCGTATCGCCGTTGTCAGCCTTCTTGTGCACGCCGCGCGCAAGGTATTCGAGGTTCACCTGGTGAACGATGCCGACGCCCGGCGGCACGACCTTGAACGTGTCGAACGCCTGCATGCCCCACTTCATGAACTGGTAGCGCTCGTTGTTGCGCTGGAATTCCAGCTTCATGTTCAGATCCAGCGCGTTCTTCTCGCGGAAGTGATCGATCTGCACCGAGTGATCGACGACGAGATCCACAGGAACCAGCGGCTCAATCGACTTCGGGTTCTTGCCCGCGCGCTGCGCGACCCCGCGCATTGCCGCGATGTCGGCGAGCAGCGGCACGCCCGTGAAGTCCTGCAGCACGACGCGCGCAACGACGAACGGAATCTCGTCGACGCGTGCAGCCGTCGGCTGCCAGTTCGCCAGCTGCTCGATGTGTTCCTCCGAGATCTTCTTGCCGTCGTAGTTACGCAGCACCGATTCCAGCACGAGGCGGATCGAGACGGGCAGTCGGTCGATCTTCACGTTCAGTGCCTTACCAAGCTGCGGCAGCGAATAGAACTTGCCTTTGCCGGAACCGCTGTCGAATTCCTTGAGCGTTTTGTGGAGGTTGTGGGCCATGGTAGTTTTCCTGGGGTTTTCGAGGAAATGACGTTGCTACGTTTCTGACTCAAATGACGTACAGATCGACGTATTCATTGACCGGCATCGCTTCTAACTTTGCCTGGTCCAGCGACACATCGAGGATCGCTTGTTGTTGCTTCGCCGCAAAGCGCCGCGCGAGGTTGGTCTTGAACTTCTCGACCAGCAGCGGGATGCCTTCGGCGCGGCGACGCTTGTGACCAATCGGGTATTCGACAACTACCTCGTCGAAACTCGATCCGTCGGTGAACTCGACCGTCAGCGCGTTCGCAATCGAGCGCTTGTTGGGATCGTGATAATCCTTCGTGAATTTCGGGTCTTCCACGCATTGCATCTTGTCACGCAGCGCGTCGATGCGCGGGTCGCGCGCGACTTCGTCCTCGTAATCCTCTGCCGTGAGACGCCCGAAAATCAGCGGCACGGCGATCATGTACTGGATGCAGTGATCGCGGTCGGCGGGATTGTTCAGCGGACCTTTTTTGTCGATGATGCGGATCGCGGCTTCGTGCGTGCGGATCGTGATCTTCGCGATGTCTTCGACGCGCCTGCCGCTCGCGCGCAGCTGTTCGTGCAGCGTCATCGCCGCTTCGGCGGCCGTTTGCGCGTGGAACTCGGCGGGGAACGAGATCTTGAACAGCACGTTCTCCATCACGTACGAGCCGTATGGGCGCTGGAACCGGAACGGCTGCCCTTTGAACAGCACGTCGTAGAAGCCCCACGTCTTCGCCGTCAGCACCGACGGGTAGCCCATTTCGCCCGTCTTCGCGATCAGCGCCAGACGCACCGCGCGCGAGGTGGCGTCGCCGGCTGCCCAGGACTTGCGCGAGCCCGTGTTCGGCGCATGGCGGTAGGTGCGCAGCGCGTGTCCATCGACGAACGCCTGCGAGACTGCGTTGATCAGCTCATCGCGCGTCAAACCGATCATCTGGCCGACCACGGCTGTGGAAGCGAGCTTCACCAGCAGCACATGATCGAGACCGACCTTGTTGAACGAGTTTTCGAGCGCGATGCAGCCTTGAATTTCGTGCGCCTTGATCATGCCGATCAAAACGTCTTTCATGACCAGCGGCTCTTTGCCGTTGGCGATGGCGGTACGCGAGAGCCAGTCGGCTGTCGCCAGAATGCCGCCGAGATTGTCCGACGGATGGCCCCATTCGGCGGCGAGCCAGGTGTCGTTGAAGTCGAGCCAGCGGATCATCGCGCCGACGTTGAACGCGGCTTGCACGGGGTCCAGCTGGAACGGCGTGCCCGGCACCTTCGCGCCGTTCGGGACGATCGTGCCCGGCACGATCGGTCCCATCAGCTTGGTGCAGGCAGGGTAGGACAGGGCCTCGAGTCCGCAGCCGAGCGTATCGATCAGGCAGTTGCGCGCCGTCTCCAGCGCGAGATCGCTCTCGAGCCTGTCATTCAGCACGTAGTCGACGATATCGACCAGCACTGTGTCCGGATCGGGCCGGACGTTGGAGATCGGTGCGGACATCGAGGTTTGTCCCCTGTCGGACCCGTTTTACTGGGCCTTGTTGATGGCGTTCGACTGCGTCGCCGCCGGTGCGCCGCCCGTCATCGCCGCCGTCTTGCACTCGTCGGCCAGGCGCGAGCTGTCCTTGTCCGAGAACAGCATCGCCTTGGTCGGGATCACGACGAGGTCCATGCCGCTGGCTGCGTCGTGGAAACGGTCTGCGCCCGTCGTCGTGGCTTCACGCGGCAGGTTGTAGTTCTTGTTGCCCCAGTGGACGGTGACGATCTGGTCGCGCTTCATGTCGCCCTTCATATCGAACGACAGCCCTTCGTTGCACGACCACTTTTCCGCGCCTTCCGGAACGGGATCGACCTTCGCTTCCTTCTCCGGATTCGGCTTGCGCTTGATCAGGCGCTTCGGCTGCGGCGCCTTCGGCTTGGCGTGGGTCGTGGTGGTCGAAGATTGTGCGAACGCGCTGGGCGCCGTCACCAGCAGTGTCGAAGACAGAGCGCCAATAACGGTAGCGATCAGCAGTTTTTTCATGGGAGTAAACCTTTCTATCCAATTTCAAAGAGTTAAACAGTGCACGATTGCGTTTTCGCAACCGCCGGGGTACTGCACGCGCCCCGAGAGCGCACAGCGGACGCTATTTTCTCCTATTTAGCGCCACGAACTTCAAATTCTCCGGACCGGTGTAATTTGCACTGGGCCGAATGATCTTGTTGTCGATGCGTTGCTCGATGATGTGCGCGGCCCAGCCGGAGGTGCGCGAGATCACGAACAGCGGCGTG
>NZ_JACFYJ010000172.1:0-9058 GCF_037126505.1 Paraburkholderia bengalensis | reverse complement strand
CAGGCGGCAGGCGCGCAGCGGCCTGGCGGTGGCAGCGCGCCGACTAGTGCTCAGCAGCACGGCACGCCGGCCCAGCCTGGCAATGGCGTGCCGCGCCCGCCGCAGTTCGCGGGCGGCCATCCGATGAACGGCATGCCGCAACAGCCGGCGCAAGCGGCAAGCGGTCAACGGCGGGACGCGCCTCTCGGGCAACAGCACGAGCCCGTCTGGACCCAGCAGCACGCGCCGATGGCCCAGCAGCGCGGGAATTCGCAGCAGTTCGGCGCCGTGCAGGCGCCTTCGCAGCATCATCCAGGTCAGCAGCCGGGTCAGGCCACCCCGCAGCATGAAGCGTCGCAGCGACCCGCGAGCGTCTTCGGTGGCGGTGTCGCGCAGGGGCAACCATCGCGCGAGCAGAACGGACGAGCACAGCAGGCACCGATGCAGCAGGCGCAAGGGCGTCCGGAGCCGTCGGCGCGATCCAGGTTCCAGCCGCAAGGGCAACCGCAGCAGCAGCAGGCTCATCAGGAATTCCGTCCGCAGCCCCAACCGCAGCAGCAGCCGCGTCAGGAGTTCCACCCGCAGCCGCATCCGCAACCCCAGACGCAGCCGCAGCCGCAGCCACATCAGGAACAACGCGCGACGGGCGGCGGCGGCCACGACGAGCATCACCGCGGCTGAACGTCCGCTTCGCGCCAGAAAGCAAAAACGCCCACCGCAATCGCAGTGGGCGTTTCTCTGTTCGAACGACGAAGGCCGTCAGATCGCCATCGGCGCGGTCAGCGGCTCATGGTGCCGATAGCCGACCAGCGAAAAATCGGACGGCTCGACCTTCTCGAGCCACTCGGGCGCGTAGACACCCGTTTTGGCGTACTCCGGAACGCGCTCGGAAATCGCCAGCCGCGGGCTTTCGTAGGGATCACGGGTCAGTTGCTGCTGCAACATATCGAGCTGGTTCTCGTAGATATGCGCGTCGCCGATGAAGTACGTGAACCAGCGCGGCGTATAGCCCGTCAGGCGGCCGACGAGATGCAGCAGCGCGGCGCCTTCCGTCAGGTTGAACGGCGTGCCGAGGCCGACGTCGTTGCTGCGGATATACAGGCACAGCGAAATCTCGCGCTTCGTCGCGTTCGGCAGGAACTGGTACAGCAGATGGCACGCGGGCAGCGCGATTTCCTCGAGCACGGCCGGATTCCAGGCATGAAACAGAATCCGCCGGTCCGACGGGTTCATCATGATCGTGTCGAGGCACTGGCGCAGCTGGTCGATGGCCTTGTACAGCAACACCTTGCGCACCCCGCCCTCTTCGAATTCCGTGACGGCCGCATAGCCGCGCGATACCGCGTCTTCGAGCTGCGCGCTCGCCGTTGCGTCGAGTACCTTGTACGCCGGCCACTGGCGCCACTGCGCGCCGTACACGTCGCCCAGATCGTCCGTGCCTTGCCGGTAAGGATTGGCAAGCCACTGGGCGTTTTCGTTCGCGTTCGCGTCCCAGACCTTGCAGCCGAGCGCGCGGAAATCCGCTGCGCTGCGCGACGCCCGCAAAAAGCCGATCAGCTCGCCAATCGCCGACTTGAACGCGAGCTTCTTGGTCGTCACGGCGGGGAAACCCTGCTGCAGATCGAAGCGCAGCATCGCCCCCGGCATGCTGATCGTGCGGATGCCGGTGCGGTTCTCCTGCCAGCTGCCCGTATCGAGGATCGTGCGAACAAGGTCGAGATATTGTTTCATGCGGGTTCCTTCGGCCGTGCGCAGCGCGCCGCGGGTGTTTTTAGGAAAACACCGATTCTAGCAAGCCAGACGGACGCACGTTGACCGGCCGGATGGCCAGGGAGGGATACCCCGTCCGCTCGCCATCGACGAAGCCGCAATGCAGCGCGGACGGCAATGCGGCCCTCGCAAGCGGAATCCCTGAAACGAAGAAGCCCGGCCAGACGGCCGGGCTTCTTCGGCAAAACGCAACGAAAAACGGGATGAAACCGCGCCTACAGGTGCGGCATCGTCGATGGCATTTCGGCAGCGGCGTGCGGCGCGAGCGGCTCGCTTTCCATATGCCGCATGCCGTGCGAGCACAGCAGCCGGTACAGCGTGACACGCGAAATGCCAAGTTCCTGCGCCGCGTCGCCGAGACGCCCGCGATGGCGCAGCAGCGCCAGCTCGATCGCCTGCCGTTCGGCGGCCTCGCGCGCCTGCGCGAGCGACACGGGCACAATTTCGACGTACTCGGCCAGTTCGAGGTCGCGCGCGGTGATCGCCCGCCCTTCGGACATCACGATTGCGCGCCGCACGCGGTTGATCAGTTCGCGCACGTTGCCCGGCCAGCTGTAGTTGTGGAGCGCCGCGATCGCGTCGGGCGCGAAGCCGCGCAGCCGGCGGCTCGCATCTTTCCTGAAGCGTTCGAGCATATGCCGCGCGAGCAGTTCGATGTCCTTGCCGCGCGCGCGCAGCGGCGGCTCGTCGATCTGCAGCACGCATAGACGGTGATACAGGTCCGAGCGGAAGCGCCCTTCGATCATCGCCGTGTTCATGTCGACGTGCGTGGCCGAGATGATCCGCACGTCCACTTCGACGGAACCGTGGCCGCCCAGGCGCTCGACCTTGCGCTCCTGCAGGAAGCGCAGCAGGCTCGCCTGACTTTCGAGCGGCAGATCGCCGATTTCGTCGAGGAACAACGTGCCGCCGTTGGCCGCCTCGACACGCCCGATCTTGCGCTGGTTCGCGCCCGTGAACGCGCCCCGCTCGTAGCCGAACAGCTCCGATTGCAGCAGATGCGGCGGAATCGCGCCGCAGTTGATCGGGACGAACGGCGCGTTGCGGCGCGACGAGCGTTCGTGAATGGCGACGGCCGTGAGTTCCTTGCCCGTGCCCGACTCGCCCGAAATGAACACGGGCGCGTCGGTCATCGCCACTTTGCGGATCGAGCGGAACAGCGCGAGCATCGCGTCGCACGAACCGACCATTTCGCCTTCCGAGCCGCCCTGCGAAGCGTCGTTCGATGCCGGCTCGCCCAGCGAAACCATGCCATATGCATGGCCGACGGAATCGACGATGCGGTCGCCCGAGTAAGGGACGGTAACGTAGTCGAAACAATAGTCGCGCACGAGGCGGCGCAACGCCGCGTCCTGCAACTGGCCCGCCATGGTGGTGGCGACCCACCCAACGTTGGGCATGGTCAGACAGGATTCGAAGGCGGCGATTTCGTGCTGCTGGAAGCAGCTGGACAGGTCGAGCAGACCACCCGCCGCCATCCCCGAACGTACGGCGCGACGCGCGTCGCGTGCAGAACCGACGACTTCGACATGCCACCCGCGTTCAAGGAAACGCGAGTTCAACTCAGAACTGGGATCTCTTGAAACGTATATCAGTTGCCGCGTGGCGGATTCCATTATTCAGATCCTCTCGTCAACGAACGTTAAGGATGACGGCACGTGCTGATCTGGATTTTGCTTTCAGGCACGCCAATTCGTACGGGATTCGCACACAGCGAAAACCGAACGGCCATTCCATTCCGTACGGACAGCTGATCCCCGAAAAACGGCGCGTGTATTGAAACGGCCCAGTACTGGGCTTTTTAAAAACTTGTGCTCTGGTTGAGAGCTTACTATACGCGCGAGCCGGCGAAAACAAATATGCAAATTAAATCGCAGAGCCTTGTCCAGCAAGGGTTTTCGGCTATCAAAGAGGCTCTTTGGGGCGCGATTAAAACAGTGGAAGCGCATTCAGCAGACTTTTTTATCAACGTACTACGCTCGCGTCGCGCTTATCACACGGATTTGAAATTAGCGTTTTTTGCGCCGCTGGTTTCAGAGCTGAAACGTTTTCGTCCGGTTTCGCCAGGGCTGCGCCCGTTCCGATTTGCCCGCTCCAATCGCATCAATGGATTGCGCCCGATGGCATACGTTTCGCTAAATGTCCCGCACCCAGGAGACACATCATGCGACTCGTTTTCGGCATCGACGCGAGCCCGTTCCGGTTGCTGTCCGCCTGCGCCGCCCTGTGCGCCGCGCTGGCGCTGGCGACGCTTCCCGCCGGCGCGAACGCCCAGGCATGCGCCACGGATGCGGCAGGTGTCGCCGCCGCGCAACAGGCGGGCATTTTCGTCGCGGATGAAACATCGAACACGGCCGACGCCGCATCCGCATCCGCATCCGCATCCGCATCCGCATCCGCATCCGCATCCACACCCGCCGACGCCGACGCCGCGATCGGCAACGAACCGGACACCGCCGACGGCTCTGCACGCGGCAACGCAAACGATATCGCGCTCGACGATCAGATCCTGTCGCGCCAGCGCGGCGGCGCTGTCGGCATGGTGATGGTCGCGGCGACGCCGCAGCTGATGCGTGGCTCGTCCGTAACGCTGTGGGACGAAATCGCTCCGCCGTCGCCGCTGCCTGTGCCCATCGACGCCGCGCGCGCCGCGCAGGGCAACGTCGCGAACTACCAGCGAAAGTAACGCGGCCGTCCGCGCGGCACACGCATACATCGAACGCGCAGAAGAGAACAGCGCGAACTCGTTCGTACTCCATATCGGATAAGCGGGGAGACAACATGAATGCTTCACTGGGGACGCTATGCCGCCGCGCGGGGCGCGTATCGACACTCAACGCCATCGCCGCCATCGCCGCCATCGCCGGCATGTTCGCGGCCGGCGCGGCCTTCGCGCAGACCGTGAATCCGGGCGACATCGTCGTCCAGCGCGAAGTGACGCCGCGCATCGCGTATGCCCCCGTGCCGCGGGACCAGGACCCCGTCACGTCGAGCGTCGCGACCTTTCCGACCAGCCACTTCAATCCGACGATGGCGCAGGTTGCATCGGATGCCGATCTGATCAGCGCGCACGGCTCGACGGGGCTCGACGGAAACGTTGCGGGCGGCGCGGGCCTGCAGGCCGTCACGCGCATGCTGTCCGGCACCACCACCAACAACAACGTCGCGCTGAGCGCGGGCGGCATCGGCCAGCCGGCGCCCGGCATCGGCGGCACCATCTCGTCGACGGTGACGGGCTCGCTCGCGCCGCTGTCGACGGCGCTGGGCGCGGCGCTCGGAGGGCTCAGCAAATGAACCCGCCGCTTCACTCGATGCTTCACTCGATGCTTCGCGCAATGCCGGCGCTCGCGGGCCTCGCGCTCGCCGCGGCGCAACCGTCGTACGCGCAACAGGTGGGCCGCGTGAGCGGCGACGCCAGCATCGCGACGGGCGCCGCCGTCGGCGCGAGGGGCGCGATCACGGTGAACCAGGCAGCCGGCCTGAACAACGCGCAGGCCAACCAGTTGACCATCACCAGCGGCGACGCCGTCGCCAACGACAACGCCAGCGTGCAGAGCGCGAGCGCCCGGGCGCGCGTGCCCGCCGCGCGCGCCGCGATCGAAGGAAACGCATTTTCGAATTCGTCCGGAGCGGTGATGGTGAACCAGTCTGCGGGCGCAGCGAATCTCCAGCGCAACAGTGTGCAGATCGGCACTGCGGCGGCTGGGGTCGAGACCGTCCCGGATGGGGTGCTATCCGCGACGGCCGCGAACAACGGCGGTCAAGGCCGAGCGGTTGCCGTACCGGGCGCCCGCGAGGCGAGCATCTCCAGCGACGCGTTCAGGAATGTCAATGGAATCGTGCAGATCAACCAGGCTGCCGGAGCCGGTAATGCCACGGCGAACAGTTTTGTGCTCCGTCCCCCGGCGGGCACTTTTTTCTAATTGACCAAAAATCAGTATCGGAGCGAACCATGAAGCGCACTCTTATTGCAGCAGCCGTCCTCGCAGCCGCTTCCTCCAGCGCCTTCGCGACGTCGCTGAAAAACCCGTACATCTTCAATGCCACGCTGGTCGGTGAGGCTGTGGGCATCGAAGGCTATGTCGGGCTGTTCGGCTGCGTGAGCGTCTCGAGCACGGCGGGCGCCGTCGTCAACAACACGCAGAAGGCCTATGCGAATGCGTCGCTGAGCCCGAACGCGCAGACCTACACGTCGGGCAGCATCACGACGAGGATCAACAACCACTACAGCTCCGTCAACGGCGGCGGCTATGCGTTCGCCAACCTGTCGACGTCGCATTCGTCCGAGTCGTATAGCGCGCAAGGCCATCAGGCATCGGCACACTACGCGTACGGCAACCAGAGCAGCTTCGTCAAGGGCGGCGGCTTCGAGGCGAGCGCGCAGGCAGCGGCCATCAGCGGCAGCTTCAGCCATGACAGCCAGAACTCGGGTGGCCATATCTCGGCGGGCGGTCATGCGAGCGCCAGCTACAACTACGCTTCGTTCAACACGCCGTGGTTCGGCTCGGGCCATGCGAGCGTGTCGGGCGGCCTGTCGGCGGGCTACAAGGAGTCCAGCTACAGCAACAGCTCGCATGTCGCGGGCGCGTTCGGCGCAATCGAAGCGTCGGGCCAGGGCAAGGTGTGGGGCTTCCAGGCCAACCAGGGTTCGGGCTGGGCCGCCTATGGCGAACAGTCGAGCGGCTACGAAATCGAGAAGTCGAAGACGCATGACAGCATCTCCGCGAACTGGGGCTTCAGCTCAACGGTGGCATCGACGGACGTCAGCACGTACGGCTCGGTCACCCAGCACATCAACACGCAGAAGGCCGGCACGCTGAACGCCACCACGGGCGCCAACGCCGCGCAGAACACGAGCGGCAACATCGGCGTAAACATCGCGCAAGGGGTGAACAACGCGCAAAGCAACGACGCCGCGCTCGCATCGCTCGATGCAGGCAACGTGTTCGGCAACGCTCAGGTCTTCAACAACCAGAGCTCGGGCGGCCGCGCGAACATCAACAACTTCAACGTGAACGCGTCGGTGGGCGACGGCTCGCTGCAGTACGCATCGGGCAACGTCGGCGTGAACGTCGCGTCGGGCGTGAGCAACGTGCAGAACAACAGCATGGCTGCCTCGACATCGACGATCTCGTCGTCGCACCGCGCCAATGCCGCGATGGTGGCAACGGTCGACTCGTCGCAAACGGCGGGCGTGTCGTTCACCGGCTCGTTCGAAGGCACGGCGACGCTCGGCGCAGGCGCGCTGTCGCACGCTACGGGCAACATCGGCGTGAACATCGCCGGCGGCGCGGGCAACGTGCAGCACAACGGCCTCGCGATCGCTTCGATGAACACCAGCCGCTAAAACGGCAAGCCCATACGGGATGCGCCGACGGCCGACGTAGCCGCCGGCGCGATTTGGCAGGAGACCAGCATGTCCGGGTTTCACCGGTTCCCGGTGTCGCGGCTCGCCGTTGCCGCAGCGGCGCTCGCAACTGCCGCCGTGTGTGCGCGAGTGCACGCACAGGCGAGCATCGACACGTCTACCCTCGCAGGTGTTCCGCTCATAAAAACGGTGCACTCGATGAGGGACCTGCGTTACCGCCACATCGTCAGCCAGCAGTTCGATTACAGCTGCGGTGCGGCGGCGCTCGCGACTCTCCTCAAGTTCGGCTACGGCATCGACATCCCCGAGACGGAACTGATCCGCCGGATGATGGCCTTCTCGACGCCCGAGGTAGTGGTCAAGAACGGCTTCTCGATGCTCGACATGAAGAAGTTCGTCGAGACGATCGGGCTGCGCGGCCGGGGCTTTCGCGTCAACACGGACGCGCTCTATCACCTCCAGATTCCCGTCATGGTTCTGATGAACCTCGACGGCTATGAGCATTTCGTGATCGTCAAGCATGCGCAGGACGGTCGCGTCTTCGTCGCGGACCCCGCACTCGGCAACCGGATATTGCTCGAAGAGGACTTCGCGAAGACATGGAACGGGCTCGTGTTCGCAGTCGTCGGGAAACCGGTCAGGGAGGATTCCCCGCTGTTGCAGGACAACGAGTCGCTGGCCCTGAAGCTGCGCGAACGGGCGCTCAACAACGGCACGGCCGCGACTCCCTTTGTCGAATATGGCTTGATCAAGGCAGACCTGTTCTGACCACCCATGAAGCGCACCCTCTCCCAGCCTCGCCGCATCTGTCTCGCGACATGGATCGCCACGACGTGCGGCCTCGCCACCGGCGCCTTCGCCGCGGACGTGTCGACGTCGCGCGAGCTGGCACCCGTGGCTGTGCAGTGGCAAAGCGTCGGGGATGACGTGCTCGCCCAGCAGACCGGAAAAGGCGCGGGCGGACAGATGATCTCCGGTTTCGTACTCAACATCCTGTCGCAATGGCAGTTGCCGAACGGCGCGAGCGCGCTCGCGCAAGGCACGCTGTCCGTGGCGCGCGATGCGGTCAACGCGTTGTCGGCCAACGTCGGCACGCTCGCGCGCGTCGTCGACGGCCATGGCAATCCGGGCGCAAACCCGAACGCGTCGGCCGTCGGCGGACAAAGCATCGCGGTCAACGGCGTGTCGCAGGTCACGCAGGTGGCGGGCGATCGCAACGCCGGCTTCAACACGGCGACGATCGACTTCAACAACAATCCGCAACTGCTGGCGGGCGGCAACAACGCGCAGGGCGCGTCGGCATCGAACGCGGCGGGCAACATCAAGGCGGGCATCTCGTTCGGCAATGGCGGCGTGACCATCGCGCTGCAGACGCCCGCCGGCATCGCGTCGCAAACCATCGCGCCCGGCAATGCGCAACAGGCCGGCGCCATCGCGCAACTGCTGCAGATCGCAGGCAATAACCAGCAAGTCGCCAACCAGTTGCAGCTCTCGTTGCAGACGGCACCCATGTCGTCCGCGATGCTGCGCCAGGCAGGCGTACTACAAGCTCTGCAAAACGCGGCGAATGCAAGGAGATAGCAAGGAGACCAGGGGGGCCGCTACCCGTCAGAACACGTTTCACCAGCAGGAGAAGCCGCAACGCAAGAGGCAGCGCGAAGCACAAGAACCAGCCAAGCGCTGCCTGTTTTACCGGGGGAGAACAATGAATTCGCATACAACAGGCTGGAAGCCGCGGGCCCGGCTCGCGGCGATCCCTGCCGCAGCCATGCTGTTCGCGCTATCGCAGGGCGCGGGTGCGCAGGCCATTGCCAACCAGTCGCTGGAAGAGCGGCTCAATACCCAGCCAGTTCATGATGTATTGAGAGTGGGAAGAATCGGATGCGTGAGTGTGAAGCGATCGATAGAATAAGAGAAGCTAATTTCGATAACGCCGCTTAA
>NZ_JACFYJ010000171.1:0-9136 GCF_037126505.1 Paraburkholderia bengalensis | reverse complement strand
TGACGAGTCGCTCGCGGCGCGAATCCTCGAGACGCTCTCGCGCATGCCCGGCCTGCCCGTCGCCCGCGTGCGCGTGGAAACCGAGCGCGGCTGCGTGACGCTGACGGGATCGGTGGACACGGAAGCACAGCGTCGCGAAGTGGCGTTGGCGATCGGCAACATGGAAGGTGTGGTCGGTGTGAGCAACCGGCTCACGATCCGCGACCCGTCCGCAGCCGACGTCATCGCGCAGATCTCGCTCACGCTGGACAAGCGGCTGAAGCAGGTAATCGGCAACATCTCGGTCGAGACTCGCGACGGCATCGTGACGCTGTCGGGCACCGTCGGGTCGCTGGACGAAAAGCATGCTGCGTGCCTCGCCGCGTCGCAGGTGAAAGGCGTGCGCGAAGTGATCGACCGGCTGGGCGTCGCATGAGCGTGGCGGCCGATCATCTGCGCGTGCGCGGCTGCTACCGCCGGGTGCTCATTGTGGTTCGCGATCACGCGTGGCCGACCACCGCAGTGCAGTATGCGGACGCATGGGCGGCACGCGATGCCGTCGTGCACGTTGCGACGGTCGCCGAGGCGGATCGCGGAACATGCGCCGGGGAATATGGCGACCGCGCGGTGCGCGGCGTCGCGCGGGCCGACGCCGTACGCTGCGCGCTGGCAGCGCGCGGCCTCGACGCGACTCAATCCCTTGTGCCGTCCGCACGCGCGGGCGCGAACATCCGCGATTCGATCGCGGGACTGGCAAAGCGCTGGGGCGCTGACATCGTGCTCACGGACGAACCCGCTCCTGCGCATATTGCGCAGGCCGCTGCGTGCAACGTCCTGTATCTGCCTGCCGATGTGTCGCAAAGATTTCACGTTCCACCGCGCCGGCTGTTCGTCGCCAGCGACGATAGCGCCAGTGCGCGCTGCGCGGTCGCTGAAGCGAAACGTGTCTCGGGTTCGGGTACGTTGCGGTGCGCGTTCGTGTCGTGTGAACCGGAAGCGCAAGCGGGCGAGGCGCGCGCGCCGAACACGGTCGTACTCACGGCAGCGCTGCCGGGCGACAGGCTGGCGCACGCGATCCTGCACGCGGCACTCGAATGGCGGGCCGATCTGCTGATCATCGGCACGCACGGCGCCGGGCCGCAAGCGCGCTGGCGCTATGGAAGCGTTGCGGCTGCTGTCGCGCTGTTGACGGACATGCCCCTTCTCGTTGTTCCAGAAAAATCATGACGTCCACGCAGCGCTCTTCGCGCGGCGCCCGCAAACCGCCGCGCTGGTCCGATCTGGCGGGTGCCGCCGTCACCATGTTTTTTGTTGCCATCATGGTGCTCCAGTTCCTGACCTTGCGAGGACTGGCGACGGAGATCGCCTATAGCGACTTCCAGCAACTCGTCACCGCACGGCTGGTGACCGACCTGGAGATCACGCCGACCCGCATATCCGGCGCGCTGAAGATGCCGGGCGCCACGTCGCTGCTGCCAGCTTCCGATGCGCTCGCCGTGAACAACGACGGTGAGCCGTGGCGTTTCACGACCGTGCGCGTCGCCGACGACCGGCTTGCCGATACCCTCGCTGCGGCAGGCATCCGTTACTCGGGCGGCTTCGACAGCGCCTGGCCCGGCATGCTGTTGTCGTGGGCCCTTCCGTTGCTGATGCTGTTTGCCGCATGGAATCTGCTATCGCGGCGTTCAGGCGGTTTGCAGCAGTACACGAAGATCGGCCGCGGTAACGCGCACATCCTGGTGCAGAACGAAACGGGCATCAGCTTCGACGATATCGCGGGAATCGACGAGGCGAAAGCCGAGCTCAGGCAGATCGTCGCATTCTTGCAGGACGCGGAGCGCTATCGGCGACTTGGCGGCAAGATTCCGAAAGGTGTGCTGATCGTGGGTGCGCCCGGCACAGGCAAGACCTTGCTTGCCAAAGCTGTTGCAGGAGAGGCGGGCGTGCCTTTCTATTCGGTCAGCGGCGCTGCGTTCGTCGAGATGTTCGTCGGCGTGGGGGCGGCGCGTGTGCGCGATCTGTTCGAGCAGGCGCAAGCGGAAGCACCCTGCATCGTGTTCATCGACGAACTCGATGCACTTGGCAAGGTGCGAGGCGTGGGCCTGACCTCCGGCAACGACGAGCGGGAACAAACGCTCAATCAGTTGCTGATCGAGATGGATGGTTTCAAATCGAACTCCGGGGTCATCATCATGGCGGCCACGAACCGCCCCGAAACACTCGATCCGGCTCTTCTGCGTCCAGGCCGTTTCGACCGGCATATCGCCATCGACCGGCCCGACCTGAATGGGAGGCGCCAGATACTCGCCGTGCACACGCGGCATGTCAAGCTCGCGGCGGACATCGACCTGAACGAACTGGCATCGCGTACGCCCGGATTCGTTGGCGCCGATCTCGCGAATGTCGTCAATGAGGCGGCACTGCATGCTGCCGAGGCGGACAAGCAGGCCGTCGATATGGCGGACTTCGACGAAGCGATCGACCGCGCGATGACCGGCATGGAACGCAAGAGCCGCGTCATGAATGCGCAGGAGAAGACGACGATCGCCTATCACGAGGCGGGTCATGCTCTCGTCGCGCAATTCCGCGCACACTGCGATCCTGTCAAGAAGGTGTCGATCATCCCGCGTGGCGTCGCCGCGCTCGGCTATACGCAGCAGGTACCAACGGAAGACCGGTACCTGCTGCGCGAAAGCGAGCTGCTCGACAGGCTCGATGCACTGCTCGGCGGCCGTGTCGCAGAGGAACTGGTATTCGGCGACGTTTCCACGGGCGCAGAGAACGACCTCGACCGGGCGACGGCGATAGCCCGGCACATGGTTACCCGCTATGGGATGAGCCGACGCACAGGGCTTTTGACGATTGGCGACTCAACGGATCAGCCCAGCATGTCGGGGCTCGACCGATGGCGCGGCTCGCTCTGCAGCGACGACACGGCACGCCTGATCGACGAGGAGACGAGGCGTCTGCTCGACGATGCGCATGCGCGCGTCACAGCGACACTCTCCGGTCGGCGCGCAACTCTCGAACGCATTGCCGGTCTCCTTCTCGAGCGAGAGGTGCTTGATCGGGACATGTTGCGCAAGGTGATCGACGATGCCAACTGTGCTTTAACGCCTCCCGCGGGCGAAGGCGCTGGTGCGCAGATCGAAGCCGGGCAGCATGACGAGACGTCCTGCGAGGGTTGAAACCGGCACCTGCGCGCGCCGCGTAATTGACCTTGATCAACGGCATGTCTTCGCTCACGGTTACGCTGAAGACATCGCTTCGGGCAATAGCAAGCGCTGAAGATCGAGATGCATTATCGGCGTCCGTGCCGGTCGGAGCGCAGAGATTCGATGAAGAGCGGCGCGCAATCGAAGAAAGATGTGGAGTAGAAACGGGAGTCGGCTGCGTCGTTGCGGTGTGGTCTGGACCCTGCGCGCGCAAGTTCATCAAACACCTGTCGATTGGCGCATAGCGCGCTCGCCTGTGAAAATCGCACATCTGCGACCATCATGCGCCGCAAATGCGCTGTGAGCCGGCGTTAGCAGTCGGACAACCGGGGCCATGTCCTGGCCTGCTTACCTGAAGGAGAGATGCAATGAGCAATCTGTCGCGTTTTGACCCGTTCTCGCTGGAGCCCGTCGTTTCGGATCTGTTTCAGGGACTTTTCCGGCCGATGCGATCGATGGCGACGACGCAGGACGCCGAACTTGCCTCGATGAAAATCGACGTGACGGAGAGCGAAGGTGCCTACACGGTGAAAGCCGAGCTTCCGGGCGTCGACAAAAAGGATATCGATGTGCAGATCGACGGGCGCATCGTCTCGATCAACGCGAAGGTCGAGCGGAACAAGGAAGAGAAGGATGGCGAGCGCGTCATCCGGCGCGAGCGCTATTCCGGGGCGTTCAGCCGCTCGTTCTCGCTGGCGAGTGAAGTCGACGACGCGAAAGCGACGGCCGAGTACAAGGATGGCGTGCTGTCGCTGAGCCTTCCGAAACGGGCGCCGAGCGATCAAAAGCGCCTGACGGTCAACTGATTCCGCTGCGTCGCAAGACTCGTATTGGTGAGGAAATTAAGTACGGACCGACGCGGATGCAAGGCGGGCTTGAGTGAACGGCCCGCTTTTTTTTTCGTCTGGAATCCATGTGCCGGTTCGAATGCGTGCGCCGAGGGCGCAGCGGGGCCGCTTCACGCGGCCGGTTGATGCCGTAGGCAAGCGCCTTCACCACCGGCGCACCGGATGACATATCTGGTCTGGGCGATTCGATGAAAGCGGGGGCATCGCCTTTGGCGCGAGCCGGTGCACCACCGGCAGCGGTTCGCAGGTCAGTAATTGGGTGTCGGTCATGGTTGACTCCTCGATCGATAGATTGATGCATACGCGCATTCATCCGTGCATCGTTTCCAGATAGTGGCGATCGTTCAGTCAAGCGTCGTGATGCGACTTGCGGGACCAGAAGACGATGAGTACAACGGCGCCGGCCATGCCGCCCAGATGCGCAAAATGTGCGACCCCCGGCGCTGTCCGCGACACGCCTAGCAACAGTTCGACCGCTGCATAGCCGGTGGCAAAGAGCCATGCCGGCATCGGAATGGGCGGAAACAGCAGCACGACGCGCCGCCGCGGAAACATCACGGCATACGCGATAAGCACGCCAAACACGCCGGCAGACGCGCCGATAGCCGGATAGGGGGCGCTTGCAAGCATCAAGGTGAGCAATTGTGCTACCCCGCCGCATACGACGCTTGCCACATAGAGCATCAACGTTTTGCGGGCGCCGAGCACACGTTCCACGTCGCTGCCGAACATGAACAGACCAAGCATGTTGAAGACCAGATGCGTGAGATTGGCGTGCAGCGCACTGTATGTCAAAAGCTGCCAGACGTGGAAGGCGCGAGCGTCGCTGTTCGCTGTTTGCAGCGGCCACAGCGCATAGCGGTCGATCAGCGCTTCAGGGCTTATCGCCTCGATCGTGAATGCGAACACGTTGAGTGCAATCAGGAATAATGTCATGTCTCGTTTGGCGGCGTTGTGAAGCACGGGTGTGGCGCTATCACCCTGCTTAGGGTAATTCGGCGAAGTTGCACCGGATTGATCTGCATCAGACCGCTCCCCGGTCGTGAGCCCCGGGGTTGTAAACGACCGCCTACAGGTTTCAGTGTCCGTCCGCAAACATGATCATGGCAAGAACGGCGACGCCGCTCGCTCTCGTTGATGCAATGCAGGCAATGGCAAGCCACGGCGCACGGCGCTTCGCCGTGGTCACTCGGGCGCGTCTGGATCGATCCTGCTGACCGACATTCGAAGGAACGGCGTTAGCCATAGCGGCTTCTCTCACGACCCCCTATGCGACAAATTGCGCGTCGACTGCTTCTGATGAGCATCTATTCTTTGAAGACAACGACGATGCGTGGACATCGGATTTAAGGAGACGATGATGCTCAGCCCACACGAAATCGCAGCGCTCATGCTGCTTGAGACTAACCAGCAATCGGAATATCTCGACCTTGGCGATCTCGATGCGTTATGCGAGCGGCAATTGGTTTTGCTGGAAAAGCTCGCGTCGGGGGACGAACAGGCACGTCTGACAGAGCAAGGCCGTTCAATATTGCGGTCAGTCGGGCGAATTCACTAGTTCATCGCTGTGTATGGACCAGAAACTTCATCGCGTATCGAACTCGGATGCAGGCTGATCGATCAACTGGCGTTGACCGGTTTCGAAAGAAGACACTCGAGAGTCCTCATCCACGAAAACATTGCCCTGCTCGAAAGTCAAGGTGCGGGCTTACGTCGCGTTGCCGGTGAGGATGCGATCACCACGCAGAACGAACCGCTCGCATCCAGTTAGAGATCGCGAACTTCATTTCGCCTGCATTTCCGGCAATCGTGCCACGATTGGGCATTCGTGCTGGTCAGATTTCCTCGCCGCGAAGTGTTTCCCGACGGGCTGTCATCGCGATGCAGGCTCTGTGAAATGAAGCACCGCTAGGCACTCAATCCGAGAAATCGCAATCGAAGCCCGCGTCGGCAGCAGCCAGCGACGGACGGGAGCGAGAGATCTAGCCGCCGTGCGGTTGGAGGACGCAGAGCGGCGCCTGACTACCGTACCTGCTACCGCTAATCGGCGTGTTGTCCGCGATGCGAGCCCAGCAACAAATGATAGCTATCGTGGCACTTTCCGGTTGTCGGGTGTGTACTCGGCGCGGTAACCAGCGCGCGTTGTACGGCGCAATTCTGCAAGCTCGTGCTTAAGCGCAACACGGTAAGAGTAAAGCTTGCTCAGGCCACCATCCTGTACGCCATACCGAGGTTAACTGTGGGGGGAGGATACGTAATGAACTGGCAACCGTAACACATTTTTCACGCAACCCGAATTGCCGTGAACTATTCTTTCTACAGAGTACTCGTGGGTGCAGTAAGCCGTTGGTTTTGCCGATGGACAAGTTCGGAGGCGAAGCATGAAATCTGTCTTTCGACCCCTCCTCCATCTTGTTTTCCACGGCATTGCATTAGGCAATAGCATCGCGCGCAGGTTCTGGATCAACCCCGGCGCGCAGCAGAGAACACGTGCAATAAACGCACCACTCGTTAGCGCAGGGACTGGTGTTGTTTGCGGGTTATTGGTGGCGTTTGCAATAGCCGCCTCTGCTCAACGCAATTGGGAGCCGGAGCAAAGAACCCATCAGACGGCGCGAACATTCGAGCTTCATGCAATTTCCAGCGATGCCATCTCGATTACGCTTAGATGGAAGCCACAGGAGGCTGCAAGCGAATATGAAGTCTCTCGCGACGGGAAAGTGGTGGGGCGCACTTCAGCGAGGGTTGGGTACTTCACGGACTTCGACCTCGTTCCTGAGCACATCTATCAATACAGAGTTACTGCAGCCAATTCTTCTGGCGCACCTGTTTCCTTTTCCGAAAGTCTGATTGCTCGAACAGGTCAGTCTGCTGCAATAAGAACGCAGTATACAGTGCTCGCGATAGCGTTCGGACCGCCCGACAGTCCGCTTGTCAAAGAAAGCGCCTTTCTAAAACACCGCATACAGTTCCTTAAGCTTGCGTCGCTCGGATCGGCCGATCTCAGACTGTATCACGGCGGGATTGTGCAGTCGCCGGTTACGCCCACGTTGAGGCCGGGCGAGACTACTGTCGACTATAAGGATCTCGTAACAAGACGAGATCTCGGCCTGAATGGTTATTCAATCATAGACCTCATAGAAAAAGGCGACATTGATCACGTTTGGGTAGTTAAAACACCTGTAGAGTTCCTGGAAAACGCACTGGTTGGAAACCGGACGATCCAAGGTACGGGCATCACGACTAACAACACGTGGGTTCCTATCGACGTGAAGTGCTCTCGATCATTCTTTATAAATCAGTTTACGCCGGAAGAGCGCGCTAACGACGCATATGTGCACATGGCGGAAGGCGTCATGACGTCCATCTCAGATGGACACCCGGAGTCATGGCCGCGCGACTTGCCGTACACGGTCTATACATCGGACCGCTCTAGCCACGCGACTCAAAGTGCCCTCCTCAACCTCTGGGAAAAATACCGGCTCACCGACGACTGGAACGGTACCAGTTCCGGGTCGATTACTGCGTACGCCTCAAAAGGAAATGGCAATATTGGTTCAAGCCATTTTCCTCCGACTTCGACGAGAACTTGCAAGGACGACTACTGCTATTTTGACCGGCCAACGTGGCAACGATATATTGATTCCGCCGCGGACGACTGGTTTGTGTATCCATCGTTCACCGGAACGAGGAGAAAACTGAATGGCTACGACTACGGAGCCTTCAATAATTTCGTTGAGGGTGCCTCATCGTACTCCGATGAGTTCGGTACCTCACCGGAATTGCATCCATCGTTTGTATTCTCAGCGGCCTCGTTTCACGAGTGGTGGTTCGCTCATCTGCCGCACGGAGAAGGGTTCCAGGGCGGAATACTCAACAACTGGTGGCCTTACTTGTTTGACTTTAACCGCTTCGATGGTGTCCCTATCGATTTTAAGGTAACAGACGTTCCGATACGTCACCCAGGTTTCCACGCAGCGCCGAGTAAACATAAGCCCGACTTAACCGATGCTAGCAATTGGGGGTACTGGAATTCTCAGACGGTGGGTGCAAAGGTTGGCTACCTGCGCACTGTTGAGAGCGCGCGAGGCAGCGCTTTGGAAGTCACGATCGAGAACACACAAGACTTCGAAGAGCTAGGGGGATTCGGACGTAACGATGTTTTTTACCCTGTCTCCCGAAATGCCCACTGGGACCTTCGCAATCTGCGAACAGTTAGCTTCGCAGTCAAGCCAATCCTGAATGCGAAGCTGATTGCAGGAACCAATCCCATATTAAGACTATATAAAAATGGCGGGCAGCGCATCGAATTCGTGCCGCGCCTTCGGGGACGGTATGCAAACTTGTTCAAGGAGATGCATTTCCAGGATGCTGACGGTTGGTTCCTGTTCTCGGTTCCTGTGGCTGGCGACGATATATGGGAAAGGCATGTTATCGGTTATATCGAACCGGGTCTGACTGAATCCGATAGACAAGCTGCCGAGCAGAGGCTGGAAGCTGAGATACTGGATGATGTTAACTATGTCGAAATATCAATCCGGACGACAACCAGTCAATCTGTCAATCCGGACGATTTCGTCTCGTATTACATCGGGAAGCTGTTCGTCAGATAGTGGCCAACGGTCGGCATGGGAAAAAAAGGCGCTATGTGAATTTTGCGGTATCGGCTTCGAACCGCCCATCGCGCACCGTTATCGCAATAGGAGTTGAATCTCGCAAGGATCGCAGTCTTCGAGGCGCCCTCGTATTTCCAGGTTCGGGCCAGCAGCGGTCGTTGGATGCGTCCGTGGTGTGGCCATTCGGGCGGCGCTTCGGCTCACGAAGCGGCCATTAACATGGCTTCGTTCTGCGTGGCCGTATCAGGTCGCCAACCGCTGATCGAGGACAGGGCGACAGGTCATTCGACTTCGCGAATATAGATGTTCAATCCGCCTATCATTGAACCGGCTCGTTTGAACGCGATTCGAGGAGGCCGCGCGAATATCGAGCAGAGCATGCCCTTCATGCCTTCCCTTGCAACGGCGTCGCCGTTGAAAACATAACATTCCTGTCCTCAAGGCGCGCCATTGTAGTCAAAGGGGATGCGGTTGGATT
>NZ_JACFYJ010000170.1:0-9505 GCF_037126505.1 Paraburkholderia bengalensis | reverse complement strand
GTACTGCACGTTCGTGTAGGTCGCCGTGATGTCGAACTGGCTGCTGAACGTGTAGCCCGCGCCGACCGCGAAGCGCTGCTGCGACTGCGCCGTCTGGTAACCGTTCGTCACGGCCGACACGCCCGCCTGCGCGCCTGCGTTCGACGTCGCCGAGTCGGTGCCGAACGGGCCGCCGTTGACCGTCGAGTTGTTGATCTTCGAGAAGCCCACGGCCAGCCCGATCGGGCCTTGCGCGTACTGGATCGCCGCGCTCCACGTCGAGCCGCGGTACACGCTGTCGGGCACGCCCGCGAACGAATACGAGCCGCTGAACTTGAAGCCGTAAAGCGTCGGCGACATGTACAGCAGCGTGCTGTTCGCGCGATAGATCGTGTCGAGGCCGTCCACGTCGCCCGGGTGCGCGCCGTAGAAGCCGGTGAGCCACGTGGTCGGGCTGTACGGCGACAGCAGCTGGTAGTACGACGCGTACTGACGGCCCGCCGTCAGCGAGCCATACGTGCTGTTCGATACGCCGACGAACGCCTGACGGCTGAACATCAGGTTGTTCGTCGACATCGCGCCGCTGTTGGCGCTAAAGCCTTCTTCGAGCGTAAAGATTGCCTTCGTGCCGCCGCCGAGATCTTCCGCGCCCTTCAGGCCGAAGCGGCTGCCCGCCCACACGCCCGTGATCATCTTGAACGCCGAGTGGCCGCCCGAGGTCGAGCCGAGCGTGGTCGAACTCGACTGGTAACCGATACCGTTATCGACGATGCCGTACAGCGTGACGCTGCTTTGTGCGAACGCGGGTGCCGCCGTGGCCAGCGATGCGCCGATGACGAGTGCCGCTTTCACTTCGGGGTAACGTCTTTTCATCTCCAAGTCCTTTTGTGTTTAGGTGTTATTGCGCTGCTTCGCATCGCTGCGTCACATTGCTTTATCGGCGGTGACAGAACGCACGGACAAACGGGCTCGTCGCCACCTGTGCTGCGTGGTATCGCTGAAAACCGAAGTGCTGCGGGGAATCGGTACTGCGTGAATCGCTACGGGTAATCACTGAGTGCGATGCCCGCGCGATTCCTCACTGCAAACAGCGCGTCGCTCAGCTCGCCTTGCGCTGCGCCTGCGCTGCGAGCCTCACGGGCGCATTGACGGCGCCATATCCGTCATAGCCGCCCTTGCGCTGCACGACCTCAAGAAAGAAGCGGCCATCCATTTGCTCGGTGTAGACGTGGAAGAATTCGCCGCCCTGTGCATCCCTGTCGTAGAGGATGTGCGCGTCGCGCATCTTCGCTACCGTCGAGTCAGCGAAATCGTAACGCGCTTCAAGGTCATCGTAATAGTTTGATGGGATGCGCAATAGCCGAACGTCGCGTGCGCGCAACTGTTCGACGGCTGCGAAGATGTCGTCGGTGACAAATGCCACATGATTCAGGCCGCAACCGTGGTACGTGTGCAGCGATTGCGCCGTCGACGTGCGTCCGTCTTCCGACGCATTCAGCACGATGCGCACCGATCCGTCGGCGCTGCGCACCGCGCGGCTGCGCACGAGACCGTAGGGGTCGGGAAGCAGCCAGGCCGGCTCGGCCTCGAAGCCGAACACCGCCTTGTAGTAAAGAATCCATGTATCCAGCTGATCGGCGGGCAGGTTCAGACAGACGTGGTCGATGCGTTCGAGCGCGCCCTGCCCGGCCTGAGCGCCGTTTTCCGGCGTGAGGACGAAGTCCGCTTCATAGAGCGTCGGCTCGTCGGGCCGCGCATCGACGAAGTAATGCAGACTGCCGTCGGGCGCGCGCACGCCCGGCACGACACGCTCGTTCGGTCCGACGCGGCCCGAAAACGGTGCATAGCCGAACGACGTCGCGCGTTCGAACACACGCGCTGCATCGTCGACCTGGAACGCGGATGCGCACAGCGACAGCCCATGCGTGTGAAAGAACTCGCTCGCAAACGAATCGGTTTCGGCATTCAGCACGATTGATGCGTCGCCTTGCTGAAACAGCGTGACGTCTTTCGAACGATGCTTGCCCGCCTTGTGAAAGCCCGCTTCGGCGAAGCGCTGCGCGAGACGCGGCGCGCCCGTCGAATCGACGGCGAATTCGATGAACTGAAATCCTGAATGCGAAGGCGGCGCGGGCGGCGTGAAGAGCGGCTGCGCGGCGGGTGCGCCGGCGTGCTTGCGCGCGGCCTGCTCCTCGAGATAGAGCAGCGAGCGATAGCCGTCTTTTGCCGTGGCGGCCGTCGGCGCGGCGCGAAAACCGTCGTTGAAGATCTCCAGCGAGAACGGGCCTGCATAGCCGGTTGCGAGCACGCGGTCCGCGAAGCGTGCGAGGTCGAAGTCGCCCTGCCCCGGAAAGCAGCGGTAATGACGGCTCCATTCGAGCACGTCCATCTTCTGCAGCGGCGCATCGGCGATCTGCACGAACGCAATGCGATCGCCCGGAATGTCCGCGATGGGATCGACAGGATCATCGATCGACAGCGTATGGAAGCTGTCGAGTATCACGCCTAGCCTCGGATGATTGACGGCATCGACGAGCTTCCACGCGTGGCGATACGAATACACGTGCTTGCCCCACGCGAGCGCTTCGAAGCCAACGCGCACGCCTTCGCGTTCGGCGAGCATCGCGAGCTGGCCGAGCTGATCGACGATCAGCGCATCGTCCGCAATCACGTTCGCATTGACGTTGCTGCACACGAGCACGAGGTCGGTGCCGAGTTCGTGCATCAGCTCGAACTTGCGTTGCGCGCGGTTCAGGTTCTGCGCAAGGCGTTCTTTCGGTACGCCCTCGAAATCGCGAAACGGCTGGAACAGCATGATCTGCAGGCCAAGATCGGCGCAGCGCCTGCGAATGTCGGCAGGCGAGCCGTCGAAATACAGCAGATCGTTCTCGAAGATCTCGACGCCGTCGAAGCCTGCCGCGCGGATGGCAGCGAGCTTTTCGACGAGCGTGCCGCTAACCGACACAGTGGCAATGGAGCGAAGCATGGTATGGCTCGAATGATCAGTCGTCTTCAGGCGGCGGGCTTGATCGCCAACATCTCGCGAGCCTGCTTCGCGGTTGCAACGGGGCGGCCGTATTCGCCGCACAGCTTCGCCACGCGCTCGACGAGTTGCGCGTTGCTTTTTGCCAGCGTGTCCTTGTCCCAGCGGACGTTGTCTTCGAGGCCCGTGCGGCAATGGCCGCCCATTTCGAGCGTCCAGTAATTGACTTCGAGCTGATGACGCCCGATACCCGCTGCCGTCCACGTCGCGCTCGGCAGCAGTTTCTTCAGTTGCGCGACTTCGAATTCGAGAATCTCGCGGCGCGCGGGCAGCGCGTTCTTCACACCCATCACGAACTGCACGTGCACGGGTTCTTTCAGCAGACCCTGCTGGACGAGATCGACGGTGCTGTAGAGCATCGCCAGGTCGAAGATTTCGATTTCAGGCTTCACGTCGTGATCGAGCATCGACTGCGCGAGCGCGCGAACGAAATCGGGCGGGTTCTCATAGACGGTGGTCGGGAAGTTCACCGAGCCCGTCGCCAGCGACGCCATATCGGGACGCAGGTCGAGCATCGCGCCGCGCTGCTCGAACGAGCGGCCGCGGCCCCCCGTCGAAAACTGAATGATGATGTCGGGGCAATGCTTGCGGATGCCTTCCTGCAACGCCGCGAAGCTGTTGCGGTCCGAGCTGGAGCGCTCTTCCTCGTCGCGCACGTGCAGATGCACGAGCGAGGCGCCTGCTTCGTACGCTTCGTGTGTGCTTTCGATCTGCTCGGGCACCGAAATCGGTACTGCGGGATTGTCCTTCTTGCGCGGCACGGAGCCCGTGATCGCGACGGAGATGATGCAAGGCTGATTCGTGGTGTCACTCATGGCAGAACCTTCTTCGATGGAACCCGTCATGCAGGGCGACGCATGCGCTGTACCTGTCCGGGCAATGCCAGGCGTGCGCGCTGAGGTGGCTCAAGAATAGGCAAGCAGGCGTTGACGGGCAATGCTCCATAGCGTGAAAGCGTTCGTTAATCGCACGACGTTGTGCGATTAACGCGCGCTTCTCGGGTTTGCACCAGGCCAGCCGGCTCCGCCGCGCCTGCGTTTCCTGGTGACACTGCAGTGCTGCTTAATTCGATTCGCGGGCAGCTTTGTCATTCGATCGATACGTCCAACCGCTCTCGCAAGAGCAGAACAAAAACGGAAGACGTGAGCGATAATCGCGCGTGCGGATGCGTTAGCCGCGCAATTCAAGGGCCATCCGCTTCCGGGTTATCCACTACAAGGCCTTCACCATGAGCCGACCGCCATTGGACAAACGCGACTGGATCGCGGGCCTCGAAAAAGGTCTCGCGATACTCGAATCTTTCGACAGCGAGCACGCGCGCCTCACGCCGAGCCAGGCCGCGCAACTGACAGGCATGACGCGCACGGCCGCGCGCCGCTATCTGCTGACACTCGAGCATCTCGGCTACGTGCAGGGCGACGGCAAGCTTTACGGGCTCACGCCGCGCGTGCTGCGAGTCGGCTGGTCGTATTTCGATTCCGCGCGTCTGCCGAAAACCGTGCAGCCCTATCTTCAGCAATTGAGCGCGTCGATCAACGAATCCGTCTATGTGAGCGTGCTCGACGACTGGGAACTCGTGTTCATCGCGCGCAACGGCACGTCGCGCGTGATGACGACGGGCTTCGTGCTCGGCGCGCGCGTGCCCGCCCCGCTCACCTCGCCGGGCGTCGTGCTGCTTGCCTATCACCGCGATCAGGAAGCGATGCAGACGTGGCTCAACGAAACCGAACTCGCGCCGTTCACGCCGCACACGGTCACCAACAGAACAGGTCTGCTCGAAAAGATCCGCCGCGCGCAGGCCGACGGTTTTGCCGTCATCGAGCAGCAGCTCGACATCGGCGTGCGCGGCGTGGCCGTGCCGATGAAGAACCGGCACGGCGAAGTCGTCGCGGCCCTTAGCACCAACATGCCGATGGGCAAGGAAACCACGGAGGCCGCGCTCAATCGCGTCCTGCGCGCGCTGCAGGAGTCGGCCCTTTCGATGCTCCACGTCCTATAGTGAATGACGTAGAGGTCGTGGACGTGGGGGGCGAATCATGCACCGTCGATTTGCGGATCGCGCCGACGCGGGCCGTGCGCTCGCAGAGCAGTTGAAGCATTACGCGCAACGCGGCGACGTGATCGTGCTGGGCTTGCCGCGCGGCGGCGTTCCTGTTGCCTATGAGGTTGCGCAGGCGCTCGGCGCGCCGCTCGATGTGCTCGTCGTGCGCAAGCTCGGCGTGCCGTGGCAATGCGAACTGGCGATGGGCGCCATCGCATCGGGCGACGCGCTGTATGTGGATGAAGAATTGATGCGCGAGGCCGACGTATCGAAGCCCGAATTCGAGCGCGTGCTTGCCGGCGAAAAAGCGCAGCTCGCACGCCGCGAGGCGCTGTTTCGCGACCCGCAGCGAGCGCAGATCGACGTCGCGGGACGCATCGCGATCATCGTCGACGACGGCCTGGCGACGGGCGCTTCGATGAAAGCAGCCGCGCGCGCATTGCGCGCACGCACGCCCGCACCCGCGAAAATCGTCGCCGCGTTGCCTGTTGCGCCGCGCGATGCCGAAGCACGGATCGGCAGCGACGTCGACGAGGTGGTCTGCGTCGCCGCGCCCGAGATGTTCTTCAGCGTGAGCCAGTTCTACGCCGACTTCAGCGAAACCACCGACGACGATGTGCGCGCAATACTTGCACGCGCATCGCCGGCCAGCGGGCCCGCCGCACGCGGATGACGCGCGCGCTCGCGCCCACGCAGCGGCAGCGCGACGGCCGATAGACCTGTCGCCGTTGCCGCCCGCGTTGCTTTCATGCAGCGACTGCCGTCAGATGCAGCGGCAGATAGCTTTGCAGATAGTCCTCGAATTCCGCGCGCACTTCGGGGTGGCGCAGCGCGAATTCCACCGTGGCCTTCAGGTAGCCGAGCTTGCTGCCGCAATCGAAGCGCGTGCCGAAGTAGCGATAAGCGAGCACCTGCTCTTCCGTCAGCAGCGATTGCAGCGCGTCCGTCAGCTGGAGCTCGCCGCCCGCGCCCGGCTTCAATGCGCGGATGTGCTTGAAGATGGTCGGCATCAGCACGTAGCGGCCGACTACGCCGAGATTCGACGGCGCCTTCTCGGGCGCCGGCTTCTCGACGATGCCCGACAGCTTGATGACGTCCTCTTCCCACTCCTTGCCGTCGACGACGCCATACGAACGGCTCGCTTCGCGCGCGATCGTTTCGACGCCGACGACCGAGCTGTGATAGTGGTTGAACACATCGACGAGCTGCTTCATGACGGGCTGCTCGCTGTGCAGCAGATCGTCGGCGAGGATCACGGCGAACGGACTGTCGCCGACCAGCTTTTCCGCGCACAGCACGGCATGGCCGAGACCGAGTGCTTCCGCCTGACGCACATAAAAGCAGTCGACGTTCGACGGTTTGATGCTGCGCACCAGCTCGAGCAACTGCTCCTTGCCGCGCGCTTCGAGTTCCGCCTCGATTTCATAGGACTTGTCGAAGTGATCTTCAATTGCGCGCTTGCTGCGACCCGTGACGAAGATCATTTCGGTGATGCCTGCTGCAATCGCTTCTTCGACCGCGTACTGGATCAGCGGCTTGTCGACGATGGGCAGCATCTCCTTCGGGCTCGCCTTCGTGGCAGGCAGAAAACGTGTGCCGAGGCCCGCAACAGGAAAGACAGCTTTGGTGACTTTCAGCATGGTATGCATTTCCACTCGGTTGATTGAATGTATGCAATCGCCGTGTGAGCCGGCGGATTGTCGTCCCGAATGAGACTAGCGCAAAATAATTCGAAATGTGATCGAAAGCGGCGCTGGAATAATTCCAGTGAATTTCTTAAGCAAGTTTATTCCATTATTTGGAAACCATGCCGAAACAATGACGCAGACGCACTCCAATGACATGCATGTTTCATAAAAATAATTTCGCGGCTATGCAAGGTGGGCCCGGCGAGCTGACGTCACTCGTGCTCGTCGAACTGCGGCATCTTTTCCGGGTTCATCCGGATATGTCCGATGGGCTCGTTGCGCAATGCTTCACGGTACGCGGACACGGCAACCAGTAGCAGCAGCACGGCCACGCCGGCGATCAAATGCAGGTTCACGATCCTTCCCCTGTCAAAGTTTTTCCACGCATCAACCTAACACGAAAAAAACATCAAATAATTCACCTTGCATTCGGAGTTTGACAGTGATAGCGGTAAGTCACTGCGTGTGCAGTATCGAATAATTCAAATCATTTCTTGTCGTTTTTTTATACAGCCATTCGCCTACGATAGGCAGCCGGGCGTGGTGCGTGTCGACTGGCCGCGCGTCCATTTCTTTCATCATTTGACAAGGACCGCGTATGAGCGATACAGCAATCGGCACGACAGGCTCGAGCGTGTCCTTCGGGGCCGCAGCATGCAGCGATGCGAAAGCCGCCGACAAGGAACACGTGATCGACGCGATGCGCGGCTTTGCTGCGCTGCTGGTGGCTTATTTTCATTGCCGGCAGGTCGAATGGGTTGGCATGCAGAGCTTTCATCACGCGGGCAAGACGTTCGATCTGAACACGATCGTTGCGTACCTGACGCTGCCGATTGCATGGGGCTCCGCGGGCGTGCCCATTTTTTTTCGTCATCAGCGGTTACTGCATTCATCGTGGCGCGGCGCGGCGGCTGGCGGCGAATCCCGCTTACCAGCTCGACGCGATGAACTTCTGGGCGCGTCGCTTCGCGCGAATTTATCCCGTGCTGTTTGCCGCCCTGCTGCTGACGTTTGCGCTGGACTGGACGAGCCTGCATTTTCCGCCCGTCAATCACAAGATTCTCGACATCGGACCGAAGGCTTTTTTGGTCAATCTGTTTTCGCTGCAAGGCGTGGCGGGCAAGACGTATGGATCGAACGGCGCGTTGTGGACGCTGTCGATCGAGGTGCAGTTCTATGCTGTCTATCCGTTGCTTTTTGCGTTGCGCCGACGGCTGGGCATGGTGCCCGTGCTCGCGCTGGTGGCCGCCGTCAATATTGCGTCGATGTTTGTGTTTGAACGGCACGATCTGCAATTCTTCACGTCCTACTGGTTCTCGTGGACGCTGGGTGCGTGGATCGCCGAACGGCAGGTCGCGCTCGATGCGCAAACGCCGCGCAGGCCGTGGCTGGTGTACGGCGCGGCGGCGTTGCTGATCGCACTGGGCTGTGTTGCGTTCCACTTTGGCCAGTACCTTGCATTTCAGACGTGGGCGCTCGGGTTCGCGTGCTATCTGAGCGAAGCGCTCAAACCTCGTCGTACCAGCGACACGCCTCTCGTTCGCGTGCTGTCGCGGTTCGGCGATTTCAGTTTTTCGCTGTATTCGATTCATTTGCCGATCTTCGTGCTGCTGTCGTCGGTGGTGTATCGGTCTGCGTTGCAGATGTCGATCTTTCCGACGTTTGGGTTCATGGTCGTCGCTGTCGCGGTTGCCTGGGTTTTTTACCGGTGTGTCGAGTTGCCGGCGATGAAGTGGTCTGCGAGCATGGGTGCACGCCCTTTGCGTGGGCATCCGCTATAGCGGTGTTTGCTGCGCACGCGTTGGCGTGGTGTGTTTGCCCTTTGCGCGGGCATCCGCGATGGCGGTGTTTGCTGCGCCCGCGTTGGCGTTGCGTGTTTGCCCTTTGCGTGAGCATCCGCGATGGCGCCTTCGCGACGCAAGCGTTGCCCCTGTGCGGGGCGGCACCTACTTTTCTTTGCCGCCGCAAAGAAAAGTAGGCAAAAGAAAGCGGGCTAACACCGCCAATCCTTGACCGTTACCCACGGGCTCTCAACGTCCCCTTTGTTCACGCGACAGTTATCTATTTCGCGTGAGTCGCCAACGCATCCCGAATCGACTCATCCGCTTCATGCGCGCGCGTCACTGCACGCATCCGTGAATGGCACGCGCCCCTTTGCGGCAAACTCTGTGTAGGTCGTCGCACTTCACGCGACGATCGCTTCGCGATACCCAACCAATTCAGGCGCTGCCAATTGCGGCGAGATCACCTACACAGAGTTTGCCGCACCGGGCGTTAAAGGTCAGACGGGGCGCGCGTGTGCACGGACGCATGAAGCGGGTGAGGCGCACCGCAAGCACGTTGGCAGCAAAAATCGAACGGCGCGGTGCCGCCTGAAGTGTGGGGACGTTGAGGGCTCGTGGGTAACGGTCAAGGATTGGCGGTCGTAGCCCGCTTTCTTTGCTTACTTTCTTTGCGGCGGCAAAGCAAGTAGGTGCCGCCCCGCACCGGGGCAACGCTTGCGCCGCGAGGCGCCATCGCGGATGCCCGCGCGAAAGGGCAAGCACACCACGGCAACGCTTGCGCCGCGAGGCGCCATCGCGGATGCCCGCGTAGAGGGCGATCACACATCAGAAAAGCCTGCGCAGCAAAGTCCGCGCTCAGCGCACTCCCGCAGCCACACTGGCCAAAATCCTCTCCACCCCTTCCACGTACGCCTGGGTACCAAACTTCCGCACGGCCGTCTGATAGCCCCTCGCAACAAGCCTGTCGCGC